>DATJDF010000051.1:0-18315 GCA_035497555.1 Arachidicoccus sp.
CAGCGCTGCAGCCTTATCAGATATAAGATGGGTTTTGGCGGAAACGCCAAATGAACCATTTAGTGCCCGAACACTGAGTGGCTCAGGGATGATGCTTATATCCTGGCCATATATAACTGTGTTGGTGAAAAGAATCAAGGCGAAAAAAAATACATATTTTTTCATTTATAAAATTATTTTTGAGTTTTAAATGGTCGAACTATTTTTATTGCTGATTGATCGTTACTGTTTGTACGGGAAGATCGAAGGTTGGATTGAATTGAATATCAACAGAGCGGCTTGTACCTGTTGTATTTGCTTTTATAATAAAGGAGACTGTTGCGTTTCCACTGCCATAGGTCCTGGAACTGGAACACCAGCTAGCCGAGGTTTGTGGAATAACGATCCACCAGCCGTCTGTATACGTCTTTATATCGACTTTAACTTGTCCGCCTGCCTCGCTGATGATTGCGGAAGATTCAGCTGTAACCGTAAAAGTTGACGGCTTTGGTTTCGGGGGTAATGTTTGCTTTTCACAAGCAAGGAAAAATGACATAATGAATAAAGATATTGAAATTTTATATAGCCATTTCATGGGTAGTAATTTAATATGAAAGATTATTTTTTTGAAAAGGGCGCTGGTATCACATTACCAGCCTGGATTTTGTTTCCATTTGTTACCGGTTAACTGTATCATTCTTTGCTGAATGGGCAATAAATAATCTCTATCTAATTTAAAGCCATAACCAGCAGGTAAAAGTGCTTTGTAAGGGGCAATATATCTTTTCTTGTCCTGGGGAGATCCGCTAAGATGGAAATTAATAGACTTTCCGGCCGGCGCGGTATCAAAATACAAAAGGTTTGAACTGAAAAAGCCGTCAGGTGTATTCTCCAGCCCCATATTACTGCCGGTAAACAGTGCGCCCAAAGGTGACCGTCCCTTTATCAGTTGGTCTGCGCAGGCCCAGCGAAGTATATCATCCAATCTAAAGCCTTCGCAGGCTAGCTCCACTCTTCTTTCTCGTCTAACACACTGAATTACTTTGTTTAAATTTTTGAAGGCATAATTAGGATCTGTATTGTATTCACGATCAAAATCAACATTTGGCATCCCCACTCTTTGTCTTAATGGATTAATGGCAGCTGCAATCAGCGTGGGATCTGCGCCCAGTTCTGCTTCTGCTTCGCCGTAATTCAACAAAACTTCCGCATATCTGAAATAAATAGCAGGTGTATTACTTTTATAGTCATCAAAAACCCCGCTTGCATCATCATATTGTAAAAACTTATGAAGTGGGAAACCTGTCACGTTTTTATTGAAACCTGATTGGTTTATGGGAGGAAATGCCGGGGCGACTACTCCTGGTTGCATTGGGTCTCCTGGTTTGCCAACTGTCTGGGCTAAGCGTGGATCGCGAAGTGATGGTTGCAATTCTGCTGCATAGGTTGTCTGTGCTTCGTCTCGCATCTGGCCAATAAATGGTTTTCCATCTTTAGTAAGGTAGTCATCCACAAGAGATTGGGTTATGCCCATGTCGGCTCCGCCGGTAGATACATATTTGCCGATACTGTTACCGATGCCTTGGGATGCGTCATATTTTTTCCAGAACATCACCTCAGTATTAGTCGACAGATCATTGGAGATAAACAGATCGGAATAATCTGCATTTGGTTTTCCAGTTGAATAAATATGCCATGTGCCGCTTTGCATGACTAGCTGAGCAGCGGCTGCCGCCTCCGTAAAATATTCATTGATTTTAGTGTCAGTTATGCCTGGGGTGAAAAATGGATCGTTTTGTTTTTTGTGGTACTTTTCCCAGCTTCCTTCGTAAAGTGCAACCCTTGAAATCATGGCAAGAGCGACATCTTTGTGAACACGCATACTGGCACTATTTTTTTGAGCAGGCAGTAAGTCAGCCGCTTTGTTTAAATCTGCTAGAATAGAATCTGTAATTAATGTGCGGCTATCTCTTGGAACCTGCATCAACGTGGAATCATCATCAAGCACTTTATTTACCCAGGTGACACCTCCATATTTTTTCAATAAATCAAAATATAATTTCGCCCTGAAAAAATAGGCTTCTCCTGTATATTGGTTTAATTCAGCCGGTGCACCAGTCGCCTTTGCTGAATGCTCAAGAAAGAAATTTACAGCCCGAATGTTATTATACTCTGTCAAAGTAATTGCATTTGAAATGGAAAGCTGTCCATTTAAACGGGTATCAACATTGGCGAAAATCATATTGTCACTAAATGCGTCGTCAAATGCGATCCCATTATCACCTACAACACCTGGTTGTTCTTCAAAGGAGTTCTGATAAAATTGGTTCATATATAGCCGCATTTCTCTGGTGGAGCTAAGGGAGCCTTCTACCCCGATTGCATCTTGCGGCGGCCGGTTAAGGAAATCTTTATTACAGCTTTGAAACAGTATAAACAACAAACCGGAGATGTATATATATTTATTTAATTTCATGAGTTTTATATTTATTTATTAAAGGGTAACGTTTATACCTACCGAATAAACTTTGGTTAATGGATATTGTTTTCCTGGGTTTAAACCACCGACGATCATTTCCGGATCGAGCATGCCTGCTAATTTTGTGATGGTGAACAGGTTTTCGCCCGATATGAATATTTTCACCTGTTTCAGTTTTATTTTCTGTAAAATCGTTTCGCCAAAATTGTAACTAAGGGTCACATTTTTTAGCCGCATATAAGCCGCATTTTGCATATAACGATCACTTATTTGCTCCGTTTTACTATTATAACTATTAATGGCTCCGGCGGGAGAGGCATACGGATTTGGATAATAGGCATTTGGATTCTCAGGGGTCCAATAGTCAAGGTGCTGTTCAAAGACAACCACTTGGGCTAGTGAGCCTGAGCCCCAGAAAAATGCACTTCCTCTGTCTGGTGCATAATCCATCTTGCCAATACCCTGAATTAAAGCATACAAGGAAAAGTTATTATAGCGAATGGTTCCACCAAATGAATAAGCGTACTGTGGCGCTGAATTACCGATTATTTTCATATCGCCCATATCGCCAAGCTTATTATTGCCATTATTTATTTTTCCATCATTATTTCGGTCAATATATTTTACATCGCCTGGTTTCCAGGCAACACCTGTTAAGAAACTCAGGTCCATTTTATTATATGCATCAGCCTGCTGCTGGTTTTGAATAAGGCCGGAGGCGGTATAGCCCCATATTTCGCCAACAGCTTTTCCGACATACCAGGCTCCTGAAGGATTGGTATTGGTGGGATTCTGATATTTAGTGACCACTGATTTGCTATTAGAAAGATTGGCAAATACATTGTAGGTAATTTTACTGCCAATTTTATCACTCCAGTTTAAAGCAAGTTCAAAGCCACGTGTTCTAAGATTCGCATTATTGCTGGCAGGCGGTGTGCCACCATACATATCGGCGACATCTAGGGTGGGACCCAGCATGTCTTTGGTATCTCTTTGATAAACATCCAGGCTGCCTGAAAGCCGGTTTCTTAAAATCGCAAAGTCTAATCCAAGATTACCGGTTTGTACTTTTTCCCAGGTTAGATTTGGGTTGTAGGGCTTAGGTACCAGCAATTCTCCCTCTCTGCCATTAGGGAAAAACCAACTTGTACCTGCTCCGTTAGCACCCGGGGTGACAATATCCATTAACTGCGTATATGAGTATAACCCAGCGCCACTCTGGTTGCCCAGAGATCCATACGAAGCCCTTATCTTCAGTAAGTTTATTTGGCTGGCAAATGGCTGCATAAAATTTTCTTTTGCTATATTGTACCCGATAGATGCAGAAGGGAATGTTCCCCATCTGTGATTCGGACTGAATCTGGAGGAACCATCGCGCCGACCATTTATTTCTAATAGGTATTTTTCCTTATAATTATAATTTACCCGCGCGAAAAGGCCTTTTGTTGACCAATGATAGCGTTTATCCAGTACAGTCTGATCGCCGGTGGATAAATTGACACCTGGTGTAGTTGTGCTGATAAGGTCTTGCGTTGCTGCATTTAATTGTTGATAATTATTAACTTCTTGCTGATAGCCCAAGGTTGCCGAGAAGTTATGGACCCCACCGAAAGAATGTTTATAGGTGCTATAGATATTGGGCGATACGTAATTATTCGTATTGGTGGTTCTATTGTAACCACCAAGTAGAGGGATATTAAATTCTGATCGGTTGATATAAGTGGGTGTGCCATCTAATCCATAAACAAGCGCAGGTAAGCGCAACTCTTCACTTTGCTGTTCATCTCTCACATAGTTTAGATTGAAAAATATTTTCCAGTCCTTTAATGGCTGTAATTCCAGGCCAGTAAGAATAGCAAAATTGTAATTTTTCAAGTCGTATTTTGAGCCGGATTGTAAATAAGGCACGAAAGAAATTTCATTAAAATTTCCATTTAGATCATACGGTGAAATATTAGGTCGCATCCTGGCCATATCGTGAAAATATAGTGATTCGAAATCACTATTGAAAGGCGATGTGTAGTTAGAGGTAATATATTTGGTGTTGGCATTAAACTTTAACCACTTTGTAATGTTGGAGGTTACATTTGAATTGAAATTAATCCTGTAATAATCCATATTGGCATACCGCATGAGTCCATTTTCATTATAATACCCCCCGGAAACATAGTACTGGGTATTTTCATTTCCGCCGGATAGGCTTAGGTTGTGCGTTTGGTTAAAAGAGCTGGGCTTATAATTAAAATCAAACCAATTTGTATTGGCAATACCTGCGGAAGAGTTTTCCAGCCCGGAATAGGAATTGCTGTTTATGCCGGGATATATCGAGATCGTATCTGGGTTATGGATATAAGCTTGTAATAAGGCGAGTTGTTGATCTGAATACTGCTTTGATCCGGTTGCATTGAAGGTGGCCGAATTAAAATATTTGGCAAATTGATATGAATTCACAGCATGAGGCAACTTAAGTGGCGTGGTCATTCCAAAGTTATTGGAATACTGTACCTGCATTTTTCCCTTTTTACCGGCTTTGGTGGTAACCAGTATGACGCCATATGGCGCACGGGCGCCATATATAGCAGACGCTGCTGCATCTTTTAATACAGTTATTGACTCTATGTCTTGCGGATTGATATCAGATAGGGACATGGCTACTCCGTCTACCAATACATAAGGTTGGTCACTGCCGCTGAGATTACCGGTGCCCCGAATATTTAAATTGAAGCTTGAACCCGGATGGGTATTACCCCCTACGCTTATATTTAAACCGGGTACAATTCCCTGTAAACTTTTGGAGGCATTGGATACGGGGCGGTCTTCAATTTCACTTCCCTGTATCTGTGTAATAGCGCCGGTTAAGTTGACTTTCTTTTGTGTGCCATAGCCAACGACAACAATGTCCGCCAAAGAAGTTTTATCTTCTTTCAATCGCATTAAAATGGAATTCTGCTCGCCTTTATTAATTAAAAAATGCATTAAGGAATCTGAGGTATAGCCAACATAGTTAAAATAAAAACTGTAAGATTGACCATAAGAGATATTCGTAGAGAATATACCGGAGGAATCCGTGGTCGTATACAAATTTGCTTTATTCTGGTCGTTTTCGATCCTGATTGAAACACCACGAAGCAGGGTGCCATTTTCGGAAAGTACTGACCCTTTAATCGGAGCCGTTTGTTGTGCGTAGGATTTCAATACGAATAGTATTGAGGTCGCCAGCAAGCATAATTTAAAATTTGATCGCATAATTTCTTGAATTTTTGACAATAGAATTACATAACCTGTCTTTAGGGCAGGTAGACATTTATAAAAACTTATTTATTTAGACTTACTTTTTTAAATAGAGCGTATCTCCATGCTTTGTATAACTAAGATTGTTGATAGCACATATAACATTCATTAATGGTTCTAAAGAATCTGTATACATTACTTTTCCCGTAAATTGACGTTTGTTTATTTCCTGGTCCTCAACGATGAAAATCACTTTATAACGTGTTGCCAATTTATTAAATACTACTCCCAAAGATGTTTTGGAGAATGTATAAGCGGCATTTGTCCAAGTTGTTTTTCCTGCGGAAGCCTCCTTATCAACTCTTTGTGAAGCATTGGCTGTAGAAGGTTCTTTTATGTCGCTGACTGAGACTGCACCGGATAGTTTATGGATGATAACCTTTTGTCCTGGTTTTAAATGGACGTCTTTCATCCCAAAATTTTCTTCAACCGATTGGATCAGGACAAGTCCCTCAATAAGTTTTATTGTTACGGTTTGTGCTGCTTCTTTGTTTTCAACCCAGAATTTTGTTCCTAAATCGGTAATGGATATGCCGTTTGTTTTTACTACAAAGGGGTGTGCTACATCATGAGTTACGCTGAAATAGGCAATTCCTGTCAAAAAGATTTCCCGGCTGTCTTTAAATGAGCTATAATAATATAAAGAAGCACCTGGTTTCAATAATATCTTTGTGCCATCCGGAAGTAGCAGGTTTTGATCCTCTTCAGTTGTGTTTTCTTTTGAAATCTTAATTTTGGCGGTCTCTCCCTGTTTTGAATATTCGGTGGCGTCATTCGTTTTTGCAGTATAAAAGTAATAACCGGTTAATAAAACACTTACCACACAAGCTGCTGCCAAAAATCTTTTTAGATAAATAATGCTTGGCGTTTTGTATAATGCCGTTTTTTTAGCGAGATCTGCCCACATTTGGTTACGGATTTCATCTGGTAGGTCTTGGTCAATCGGGATATGCTGATTCTGCCATTCGTTGTCATTTAAATATTGATTTAATTCTTCTGGTGAAACATTTTTTAAATAGTTTGCCACCTGTTCAGCTTCCTGCTCATCACATTGATTATTAAGAAATCGTTCAATTACTTCAGGTGTAATCTTGTTATCCATCTGTTAAGTAGTACGTTTAAATATAAATTACTCCCTATTGAGTTTCCCTTTTTTTAAAAAATAAATAAGGAAAGGATTTTCCGAAGCTGTTTTAGGGCCTGATAGATATGATTATCAACAGTTTTTACGGAAATATTTAATTTTTGTGCGATTTCTTTATAGCCGTAGCCTTGTAAATGGGAAAGCTCGATTACCTTACGACGCATGGGCGGGAGTTGCTTTAAGGCATTTTGTAATTTTTCAGTTTCAGGGTGCAATTCGTCTTGTGTGGCAGGCTCACTAAAATACTGAATTTCAGCTTCTTTTTGTTTTCTGACGGTGGCTTCCTTTCGTAGCCAATCTATATACACATGTTTTGCTTTTCGGAAAAGCTGGACCTCTAATGTATGTTGATCTGTTAAAGAGGATCGGTATTTCCACATTTTTATAAAGGTTAATTGCGTTAGATCATGTGCGCAATTTTCCTCCGTTACCTTTTTTAGAAAATAAAAATACAACCGCTCATCCCATAGAAAATAGAATTCACGAAAAGCTTCGGCATCATCGTTTTTTAGTAGTTCTAACAAATCTGGCGCAATTTTTATGTAGGACTAAAAGTACTGAAAATTATATTTCAAATCTGGAATATGTAGGACATTTTCCTAAATATTATTTTTCAGCTGAAAATCAGCCTAAAACTGAGCGTTGCGTGGCCACGGCAATCTCTTTGGATTTCGGACTACTTTTTTGATATTTAATTGAGCCATTATATTAATTTTAGACATGGAAACAATATTTAAAAGCAAGACCCTTTTTTTTATTATCCCTCTTTTGATATGTCAGCTGGGTATTGCCCAGAGGCCGGCAATCGTAAAGAAAAATATCCCGCTTGATTCAATTAGATTAAGCGATCCTTTTATTCTGGCTGATCACCAGACGAATATGTATTATATGACCGGCACCGGTGGCATGTTATGGAAAAGCAAAGATCTAAGGCTTTGGGACGGCCCGTACAGAATTGCTGAAACTGATCCTAAATCATGGATGGGACCCCATCCTATGATATGGGCTGCTGAGATTCATGAATATAAAGGCAAATATTATTACTTCGCAACTTTTACAAACCGGGACAAAAAGATCGGAAAATACAGAGGCAATATACTCGTACGTCGTGCCTGCCATGTTTTAGTGGGTGACCACCCGGACGGGCCATTTAAACCTATGGCGGACACTGTTTACTTACCTGCCGACAAGTCAACACTAGATGCTACTTTTTGGATTGATAGTGATGGAAAGCCTTACATGATTTATTGTCATGAGTGGCTGCAGAATTACAACGGTACCGTTGAAAAAATTGAACTGAAGCCGGATTTGTCTGGGACAAGAGGTGAAGGAACCGTTCTTTTCCGGGCAAGTGATTCACCATGGAGTCGTGAACTGAAGGACAACGGTCAGGAAGGACCGAATAAAGTAACAGACGGACCTTATGTTTTTCGCACGGGAACCGGACGTTTAGGCATGATATGGACTAGCTGGGTATGCGATGTTTACACCCAAGGTGTAGCTTATTCAAAAAGCGGGACATTAAATGGCCCATGGATACAGGAAAAATTACCGATCACTCCACCCAACTTTGGACACGGGATGCTATTCAAAACCCTGAATGGCGAGCAATTAATGGTGCTTCATAGTCATGAAGCTGTAAACGGCAGATATATCCGCGTTCCGCATTTATTCGAGGTCGATCTGAAGGGTGACAAGTTAATCCTTGGAAAGCCTTTTATAGTTTCTGCTGATCAATAAACTTTCTGATCAGAAAAAACGAACCGTAACCCAATATTTTGTGTTATTGCAGCGGGAGGCAGGTATAAGTCAACGAACCGGCAAAGCCTTTAAAACAAAGGCCCCTGTATTTTGAATTACGGGGGCCTTGTTTTAGCATACAATCTCTAATGATTATACTAATTGATAATAGTTACAGTCCTCGGTTTACTTTGCACCGGGGGCACAGTGCTCCTTCAGGTAGGTGGTATATAAGTTGGAAAGGAATGCTGAAGTACCTTCTCCTTCAGATATAGCATGCGTGCGATTGGGAAATTCCATAAAACTGAAAAGCTTGTTGTATTTGATCAGTTCATTTATCAGCATTTCTGAATTCTGGTAATGTACATTGTCATCTCCTGAACCGTGGATCAATAAAAGGTTGCCTTCCAGGCCAGATGCATGACTGAGCGGCGAGCCTTCCTTATAGGTATTATCCGCATCAGAAGGTAATCCCATGTAGCGTTCCTGGTAGATATTATCATAAGTCAGGAAATTAGCGACCGGTGCTACAGCGATCCCGGTTTTGTAAACGTCCGGGTGCTGGAACATCAGGTTCAGCGTAGTAGAGGCGCCACCACTCCAGCCCCAGACCGCAACCCGGTCTTTATCTACAAATGGCCACTCTAAAACTTTTTTAGCTGCTTCATACTGGTCATGGATATTCAAAATACCGACCTTTTTATAAATCGAGTGCCGCCATTTTTCTCCCTTAGGTGCCGGTGTTCCTCTGCCATCAATGCTTACATAGATGTA
The DNA here is from genome assembly GCA_035497555.1 of Arachidicoccus sp. Taxonomy (GTDB): domain Bacteria; phylum Bacteroidota; class Bacteroidia; order Chitinophagales; family Chitinophagaceae; genus Arachidicoccus. The sequence continues at coordinate 9,408 of DATJDF010000051.1, forward strand.
GCCATCCTTTTGCATATCACCGTTATAAAGGAAGTTACGACCGTTACCCCAACTGTCTTTTACAGTGCAGCTACCGGGTTCTGTATAGACATAGAATACAAGCGGGTATTTCTTTGTGGAATCAAAACCAACGGGAAGGGTCAGAGAGGCGTCCATTTCAACGCCCTCGGCGGTCTTTATCTTTATATAACTGACCTTTGGAAAATCAGGGGGTAACTGCCTGGCTACTGCTTTTTGGCCAATAATTTTATTAGAAGGCAACTCCACCCAATCTCTGATGGGGAAGGCGTTGGCATTTGAAAAAGTATGCTCCGCAAATTTACCGTTAGGAGATATATTGTAGTGATGTGTTCCCTGTTGCTCCATGGGCGAGAGTCTTTCCGCTTTACCACTGCCGTCCAGCCGGGTCCTGTAAAGGTATTGTTGCGTGGCATTGTCCGGAGAAGCCATAAAGTATACATACCCTTCTTGTTCATTGACAGTTAATAAATCGAGGATATCATAATCTCCTTTGGTGACTAATTCTTCTTTACCATTCTTGTCAACACGGTAAATATGGCGCCAGCCATCTTTCTCTGTTACCCATAAAAAGGCCTTCCCATCTTCAATAAAATCCCAGCCAATCGGATTGTCCCCATGCCAGCGGGATTTTATATCCACCCAAGTACTGCTTTTTTCCTCGTAAAAAGGATGGGCGGCACCCGTTGAAGCATTTGCCAGGAACAAAATACTATGCTGTTGTTTGCGGTCGAGTTGCTGCGCAACTATCTGTTGATCACCGGCCCATTCCATCCGCGGCAGATAATGTTCCTTCTGGTCACCCGGTATTTTCATCCAGGTAGTCTTGCCATCCGTAATATTTACCACCCCAATTTTAACCGCAGAAGGCGTCTGACCCGCTACCGGATATTCCACCGGAACGGTATAAGGATAAATGGAATCGGTGTTGTTAATCATTAAAAAGTTACGGATATCACGGGCATCCACCTGCCAGTAAGCAATTCGCTTGCTGTCCGGAGACCATCTAAATCCATCACGTGCTCCAAATTCTTCTTCATATACCCAATCAAAAGCCCCGTTAATGATTCGGTCTGTTCCATCTTTTGTTAGTGCGGTGATTTTATGGGTGGCAAGATCCTCAACATACATATTGTGTCCACTGCTATAGGCCACCTTCTGTCCATCAGGTGAAAATTTGGCAAACATTAAAGACGAAACTGGCAAGGATTGGCCCAGCTGCGTAAGTTGGCGGTTTTGAATATTATATATCCAGTAATCTCCACGGGTATGGTAACGCCAGACCCGCTGACTGTTGGTATAAATAAGAATCTTACCCCCATCAGAACTTATGCTGAAGTCTTCCGGTTTGACCGTTTTGGAAATGCTGTTTGTTGTCAGATCCGCTTTGGAAAGCACCGTTTTAGTGGTCTGGTCAGGCATGGAAATCCGGACGATTTCTCCGGATTGAATAGTATAATAGGCATTGCCATCGGTGGACCATTTGTATTTGGTTACATAGGGTTGAGCCTGCAGTATACCGAAAAGGCATAATAAACACAGGGTCAATAATAGTTTACATTGTTTCATCCGTCATATTAATTTGGCGATAAAAGTAAGAAAGTTTTTTGCATGAGCATAAATCAATATTAACCATTGTTAGCCATAGATTAATCCCGCAGAAAGTTCGGCTTATTTAGGTTTAAATAATATAAGCAGCTTTCAATTGTTAAGCTATCCTCAACTGCGTTATTTATGAAGACTGGCCTAGAACAGTTCCAGGACAGTGCCGGCCTGGTTTTGATCAATTTAATAACCTGATAGGGGAGTGTTAATATAGAAGATATCTATAACTATATAGCCAATAACAATTATTTTCTATACTTATAAAGGGTACTTTTGCACTGTACTAATTAATTATCAACCTAATAAATAAAAAAGGATTTAAAATGAGCAACAGAATCTTATCCATTGGAAGTAAATTCCCGACATTTAGCAAAAAAGCAGCCGTATCCACAGAAAAGGGAAAAGAGTTTATTGACCTTTCCAATGAGGCCTTAGAAGGAAAATGGACCGTGTTATTTTGGTGGCCTAAGGATTTTACCTTTGTATGTCCCACTGAAATTGCAGAATTCAACAGAAATTATGAAGAATTTACTGATCGTGACACTGTTCTGATCGGTGCCTCAACAGACTCTGAATTTGTACACGTCGCCTGGAGAAAAGACCATAAGGACCTGAAAGATCTTAAATTTCCAATGTTGGCAGATACCTCAAAGTCTCTTGCAGAAGAACTGGGTATTTTGGAAGAAAATGAAAAAGTAGCTTATCGTGCTACCTTTATAATTGACCAGGAAGGCGTTATACGTTGGGTAAGTGTAAATGATTTGAACGTCGGTCGTAATGTACAAGAAGTTATCCGTGTACTCGATGGGTTACAGACGGATGAACTTTGCCCATGTAACTGGAATAAAGGCGAAGAAACCCTGACCACCCAATTAAATGCAACGCTGAATTAAGCATCCTGCTGCAGAAAAAAGGATAACAACTAAGAAAACAAAGAAAGGCGGGATGAAATTCCTGCCTTTTTTTAAAAACTACAATAAAAAATACCAATCAATATGAGCATCGTAATAGAAAATGAAACCTATAATAATTTACTGAGTTTTCTGAAATTAGAGGATTACACCCCTTCAGTTGAGGCAGAATTATTATTGGAAACCAATGCACGTTATATCAAAGATTTAAAAATTAACGTCAGTAATGCGCTTAAAAACGCCCAGAGCCTTTCTGCTAAGGAAGCCTATTTAATTGCCTATGCAGTCGCCGTGAATGAGAAATTTGTTCCGCTGAAAGCCGCTTTCAACGGCTCCGCAACAGAAGCTGGCGCTTCAAAAGAAGAGCTTGCTGAGGTCGTGAGCCTGACTTCACTGATGAATGTCAATAATATTTTTTACAGGTTCCGTCATTTTGCAAAAAAGGAATTTTACAATACCCAGCCTGCCGGTATTAAGATGTCGATAATGGCCAATCCGGTACTTGGAAAAGAAACATTTGAGCTAATCAGTTTGGTGATCTCTGCCGTCAATGGCTGTGAGTTATGCGTAAATTCCCATGAATCTAAGCTTATCCAGGAAGGCACAGCAGAATTAAAAGTTTTGGAAGCAGTAAAGCTGGGTGCAATTCTAAAAGGACTGATTGCCGTACTGGCAGCCTAAGTATAGGGCTGTTTCAGTCTCTTAACTGTCGGTGAAATAACAAAACAATAATCCCGATTCGCCTCAAAAACGAATCGGGATTATTGTTTTGCATTAAGGCTTCGTTTTTAGAACACCACACTTTTATTGAATTGGGCCAGGAACTGTTGCGCCTGGTCCTTCAAAAGAAGGTGTCCGGTTGTTACGGCTCTTTCGACCAGTAGATTGTCCCAGTCTTCGGTTCCTTCCCAAAGCATCTTTTTAAGATTGGTATTTGCCTCCAGGCTGTTTTTGGCTAAAGAACCGGTCAATCTTTCAATGGATTCTTCCAGTGAATCTTTATTCGGATGGAGCTCTGCATAGAGCCCTTTTCTTCTTGCCCAGTCGCTATTACGCCACAGATGTGCATCAATGGCCAGCTGACTGAATGAAGACAGACCCATTTTTCGAATAAGCGCCGGTGCGATTACATAGGGTCCAATACCAATGCTTAATTCACTGAGTCTGACATCTGCGCCTTCTAAAGCAATTGCATAGTCTGCTGCGGCAATTATACCGAGCCCACCGCCGACCACTTTTCCATGCACCCGGACCACAATTAATTTGGAACATTTACGCATTGCATTAATCACATGTGCAAATCCCATAAAAAATTGCTGCGCCGCTTTTTGATCTTTAATCGTCAGTAACTCATTAAAAAAAGCGCCCGAGCAGAACACATCGTGCTGAACCGACCTGAGTAGTATCACCTTAATATCGTCCTCATGTGATGCATGGTCTATCTCCTCCTTTAACTTCGCTAGAAGTTTTGTAGGAAGGGCATTTCCTTTGGGATGGTAGAATAAAATAGTTGAAATATGGTTATGTACTTCTGATTTTACAAATCCCTCTTTGGCTTCTTTTTCATCAACGATCATAAACTCATTTTTTAAATGAAAGAATAAAATGCTTATTGCTGGTGAAAGTTAAAAAATTAGTTTGTAATTACATTAAAATTTTTTTTAAAAAGAGTGGTAATTTCTTTCTTTCACAGCCCGGGCGTAAAACCTGGATAAAATCCGGTGCTGACGCTCTGAGTTCAGGGCTAATTACCTAATTTTAGGTAAATAACCCCTGAACAATGTACAATTTATCTTCTGCAAAATGGTCTGATTTATGGTCTAAACTTATAATAGGTCTGATTTGGATAGGTTCATTTTCAGTTAGTCCGGTCAAGGGACAACCCGAATCAATCAAAGAAGGACAGTTTGAAAATGGTGCGGTTGTCTGTGCACAGCCGCTGGCTGCTGGAGTAGGTGCCAAAATACTCAAGGAAGGGGGTAACGCCTTTGATGCTGCCATTGCTACTCAATTTGTACTGGCAGTTGTCTATCCTCAGGCCGGCAATATTGGCGGAGGCGGATTTATGATCGCTAGAAGAGCAGATGGCAATCTGCTGGCCCTGGATTTCAGGGAAAAAGCGCCACTAGCAGCAACCAGTGATATGTATTTAGATAAAAACGGGATGGCAGTAATGTCAAAATCCCAGGATGGACACCTGTCCGTCGGTGTGCCCGGTTCAATTGCGGGTATTTTTGCAATGTACAGTGGTGCCGTATTACCCTTTGAACGCCTGATAGATCCAGCGATCAAGCTTGCAGAAAAAGGATTTAAAGTTACCGAAAGTGAGGCAAGGCTGCTCAACCGGTTCAAAGCAGATTTTCAAAAATATAATACCGGCAAAGTGGCATTTGTCAAGGCCTCAGCCTGGAAAGCAGGGGATTTACTCGTACAAAAAGATCTTGCTGAAACACTGCGGCGAATTAAGGCCAAAGGTCAGTCGGGTTTTTATAGCGGGAAAACCGCCGCATTAATCCAAAAGGAAATGAACCGCGGCAAAGGAATCATCACGCTTGCAGATTTGCATCAGTACAAAGCCGTTGAGCGTAAGCCGGTTTCCTTTTTATACCGCGGTTATCAGATTGTCAGCTTCCCTCCGCCCAGTAGTGGTGGATTACTACTAGCACAGATGCTGGGGATGATCTCGCCTTATAATATGAAAGAATTGGGCTTTCTCTCTGCCGCAGCTATCCATGTTATGACCGAAGCAGAAAGGAGAGCCTATGCAGATCGTGCTGCTTACATGGGTGATCCGGATTTTTGGAAGGTGCCGGATAGCGCTTTAATGGATCCGGGCTATCTGCTAAAAAGGATGGCCGATTTTAACCCTGAGCAGGCGACGCCCAGTAGTGCAGTTGCCTCCGGACAGTTATACGAAAGCAAGGAAACAACACATCTATGTGTTGCTGATAAGTCGGGGAACCTTGTATCCATTACAACAACACTTAACGGTAATTTTGGCAGTAGAGTGGTGGTTGCTGGTGCGGGATTTTTGCTCAATGATGAAATGGATGATTTTAGTGTAAAGCCCGGTGTCCCCAATATGTATGGCGCCGTGGGTGGACAGGCTAATGCTATTGCGCCCGGCAAAAGAATGCTAAGTTCCATGTGTCCCACATTGGTGCTGAAAGGAAAACAACCATTTATGGTTGTGGGTACACCCGGTGGTACCACCATTCCGACCTCGGTATTCCAGTCAATTGTTGATGTGATAGATTATGGAAAATCGCCGGTCGAAGCAATAAAAGCGCCAAAGTTCCACCATCAATGGCTACCCGATGTATTGATGATAGAATCCGGATTTGCTCCTCAGGTCGAGTCAGCATTAAAAAAGATGAATTATACCCTGAAAACCGTTAATGGCATTGGCCGTACAGAGATCATCTGTTTTGATTCTGCAGGCAAGTTTATGAATGCGGCTGCTGATATAAGGGGTGATGATAGTGTAGCCGGGTTCTGATCATGCTATTTATTTTTTTCTCTGGTACACTATAAGCTACTGTATTCAAGAGGGACAAGCGACTATTAAATTGTACTTTTGTAAGAATAGGATGGGAAAGAGGCATATTCAGTAAGGACCTGATTAACATCTAAGGTAGTGCAACAAAAAATGCGTTTGGCCAAACAAAATGAATACAAAAAAAATACATAAAATTAATAAGGACGGGCAACTGCCAGTGGCTCCATCCAGGAAAAAAATCATTTTCCCGGTTAGTGTCAAACTGCGTCAGTACTTACGTAAAAATGGCCGTGAAATTAACTTGCCAGTAGAATATAAGGACTTACTTCATTTTACCTATGCCCGGCCACTGTTGAATCAAAATGGGGAAGAAACGGCGTGGGAACAGGTTAGTTATGATATGCGGGAATGGGAATTTCTAAAAGATGGACTGCTTCGTTGCTATGCGATCTTAAAAACAGAAGGAGACTATAGTTTTGCCGCCAACCTGAATGTTGAAAGAATTGATTTTTGCAGTTTTGGCAACAGCCAACCTTTCCGGATACGGATTATCAATATTATTAACGGCAATTACGATCATTTCTATATAAAACAAGCCGACGCAAACCGAATTTACGGACTGGAGCTGGAACACCTGCTTTCCGCCTCAAGAGTAACTTTTTTTACTTATCAGGAAACCTTAATTGAAGAGCATATCGCGGGTATCCCGGGGGATATTTTTATCCGCGACTATCTTCAGCAGCCTGAAGTGAATATGGTCAGGCTACTGAAGACTTTTGTAAAATTTAATGAATCCTGTTTTGTAAGACTACTAGGGGATATGCGTTCATATAATTTTGTCGTGGATATTACTCCTGACATTGAAGGCACCCAATATAATATAAGAGCGATTGATTTTGATCAGCAAACTTATGAAGGTCGCATGCGGCTTTACCTGCCTCAGTTCGCTAAGGAAAATTACGCCATTGTCAGAGAAGTAATAAAGCATCTGGACAGCGAGTCGGTAAAACAATACCAGGCCGAGGAGCGGTCCCGACTGGCCTACCGGATTACGACTGAACGCTACCGTGTACAGGAATTAATGGATGCTATGGTGGGAGATCCATTATCTACTCCCGAAAAGACGGAACAGCTCAAATTTGAACTGGCAAATTATTCCCAGAATATCAGTTTTGTAAAAGCCAAAACGATGGGTGAGATTCTGAAAATCCATCTAAAGCAGATGCTTATGCCAAGTTTGCAATCTGTTTTGAAGATGGCACGCAGAAGAAACGCCCTATAAAATAGTCGGGTGAATATGGAAGACTGACCTTACACTTAAAAAGAATTAACCCTCAGGAATAGTCGCCGTCCTGAACATTGATTGGGATAGCCCTTTCTTTATGGATGCCATATTGGGTCCATATCGCGTTACTACGCTTGGCGGCTTTGCGCAGATAGGCCCTCATGGCAACATCCTTAGGATGGGGTAAGGCTTTAGGATGATTCAGGTGCAGGCAAATGGCATTGAAATGCACCTTGATGCCATGGATGTCGTTATTCAACAAGCGGGCATAAAGTTCTTCCTCTTCTCCTCCCGCTTTCATCCGTTCATCGAATCCGTTCACCTCAAGCAGGTCTTTTTTCCAGCAGGACACGTTATGGTGATTCCAGGTCGCCTTGCCGGGTGTAAGTGCATTGAGGATATTGGATTTAATTCTGTTTTTGGATAATTGCTGGTTTTTAAGGGAGAAGCGAAGCCCTGATTGTTTCAGCCAACCCAGATCGAAACAATGTTGATTACGGATATGCGTGTCTTCAATTGACTGGGAAATCATGGGTGGTAGCTTAAACTGACTACCCGTTAAGAAGAAGGTCTCTTCTCTTCTTTCATTATGCACCTGCAGGAAATCTCTACGCGGAATGCAATTGGCATCGGTAAAGACTATGTAATCACTCCCACTTGCCTGGATCGCGCGGTTCAGAATTTCTGATTTACTGGCGCCTTGCTCGTCGGGCCCTAAATGAGTAACTGATTTAAATTCCTTCTGAAAGCCGCTAATGATTTTTTGGGTTTCAGGTCCGTAGCCATCATCAGCAATAATGATTTCAAAATCCCGAAAGCTCTGTGCAGCATATCCAATTAATGCTTTACCCAGAAAGCTGGCTGCATCACGCTGCGTACTAATAATCACGGATAGTTCCATATTGAATGCATTTTAATCCTGTGAATAAAGTGATTTCCTTACCTTTTTGGCCGGTAAGCGGGCGCTCGATATGAATGTAGCGTATAATAGTTTAATAGTCTGCGTATCTTATATTTACGTATAATATTAAATGGCTTCTTTTTTAGGTAGGATTTGTCCCTATGCAGAAAGGAGATACATGCATCGATCACCCGACTACTGGACTGACCATCCCGGTAAGGATGGTTTTTTTCAGCCTCAAGTTCAATGGCTTTCAATTGTGCATCAGGACGCGTTAGCGCAAAATCTATGGCAGCTTCCAATTTGTCTGCTTCCGTTACATCAATTACACAGGGATTGGGCCTGCGATGAGCATACGTTACGATAGGCTTGCCCGTTAGCATAAATTCCTGGATAGCAGAAGTAGTATCCGACAGCATTATATCTGCCCGGTGAAATAGCGGAACCAAATCTGTTGTATCATAATACTGAAAATGCTGGCCATTTAAGGCCTGCCATTTCTGAATGGTTTCACTGGGGAGTTTTGGATGGAGAATACAGATAAAATCATATTTATCTGTCCCGGCCAGATGACTTATGGTTTGATAAACTTCATCCTTAAGTGCCAGACTCAGCCGGTGACTAAAGGTAGAGGTAATTAAAATCACGGGAAGGGGATGAGCCGGTTGGGCACTTTCATAAAACAGGGG
>DATJDF010000052.1:0-1601 GCA_035497555.1 Arachidicoccus sp.
GTTTTTTTAAACCACCCGATACCATAAACATACAATTAGCAGTCCCGTGATCAGTTCCATCGCTTGCATTTTGGGCGACCCTGCGTCCAAATTCAGAGAAAGTCATAAGTAATGTGTCCTTGAATCTATCATTGGCTTTAAGGTCCTTGACAAAAACATCCACTGCTGCGTCCAGTTGCTTTAAAAGATTGGCCTGTTGTCCCTGCTGGTTCACATGGGTATCAAAACTCCCCAAGGAAAGATAGTAAACCTGGGTATCGATACCTGACTGAATCAGCTCTGCGATAGTTTTCAGATCTTTGCCAATGCCCGTATTGGGATAAGTCAGCTTTGTCTTATAGATTTTAGAATGCTTGTAAATGTAGTCCGCAGAGGATAATGTTTCTGCCATGGTTTTGTATAAATAATCGGCAGCCGCATGTGTATCAGGCTGTGCATTTGATTTTACATGTTTATTTAGTACAGCTTTAAAATAAGCATCATTACTGGTTCCATATAACTGCCCCGGGTTATTTACTGCAATACCACTCTGCTCCTGCCCTTTTAAGGCAAGGCTCAATGTATCATCCATTTCCAGCGCCAGCGAAGGCCTGCCTTTCCCATTGCATTTTGCATCCAGATACCGGCCTACCCAACCTGTCGAAATCATTTCCTGGCTTTCACTAGCAGATTGCCAAATATCCATTGATCTAAAATGTGACCGGTCGGGATTAGGATAGCCCACCCCGTTGAGCAGTGTCAGTTCACCATTATCATAAAGTCCCTTCAAGCTGGTCAATGCCGGGTGTAACCCCTGAACATCATCCATTCGGTGTACCTTAGTTTTGGGAATACCAATAACCTGTCTGGCTTTATAATAAAGGTCATTCTCATAAGGTATCACCGTATTCAGGCCGTCATTGCCGCCTGACAACTGGATAATCACCAAAACTTTATTTTTCTCCAGTATTTGTTTTTCAAAAGCCTTCAGGAATTTAGGCACCATAAAGGAGGCGGATGCAAGAGATCCGATCTGAAGAAATTTACGCCGATGTATAATTGTCATAGTATTCCGGGTTGTAATAAAAAAAATAAAGTTATAGTCTAGGTACTAGCATAATTGATACTCAGGTAAGCTCATAATATTAATGACGAGTTTCTTTAATTGTTGCTCGCCATCTGCACCAATTGAAAATGACTGCAAAAACGCCGGATTTTCTCCACTGGGTGCGCGCACTAATAAAGTATCCATCAATGCCTGGCTCCGGCCTTGAGCCGGAATCTTTTCGGCGGACACCAAAAAAGTGGTCCAGTTAGCCTCCGCCCCAATTTTCTTTCCGTACGCTTTTAAATAGCGTCCTCTTTTCAGATCATCCTGAATCTGATTTGAAGTGAGGCTATTATCCATTTCTTCCGGCATTTCCTTTGGGCTCAGATAAAGATCTTCTGCATAATAGATGATCTGCGGGAGTCGCATCCTGAACATCAGTGTCGTACTGTCTATCCAGGACTTGCCACCGGGCCATCCTGCCACATTAGGTGGATAAAAGAGTGTCTGCCCCATAATTCGTTGAAAAAGAACCAGCGCATTGTTATTTTGGAATCGAACTGGCACTTGTCTT
>DATJDF010000053.1:0-2952 GCA_035497555.1 Arachidicoccus sp.
ATATTACTCAGTCCGCTTTCATTATTCTCCCGATCCACTGCGGTAATGGCAACATAAAACTTCTTGCAATTATCCGGAATATTTTGGGGGTTAATATTAAACTTAAACAAATCTCCCTTATTATTCCCGCCAATAATCTGCTCTGGCTGCGTGCCGAGATCGGCGACGTCACGACCCGTGTACAGCACATATTTATTTACGATCTCACGATTAGACAATTCATCCAGCACGCCACCGATCTCCAGATCATGTCCTTCATTTAGCCAAACTTCCGGTGCATTTGGAGGATTCTTGTCGATCCACGGCATAGGCGGTATTAATGCAGGTTTACGATAATAATTATCTTTCAGGCTATCTACAAATCCATTCGGATTAGAATTAAAAGACTTATTGCTAAAATAAATACTGCCTTTGACGTTAGGATATTCTCTCAGGAACTTTATCTCATCGGGCAGCTCCTTTCGATCTGACCAACCAGAAACATCCTTTTCGTCTGCATGATAGACTGCCTGTCCAATATATAGATCCCTCCCATATGTATGATGCGCCCACCAATCTAGTAAAATCCTGAAATCCTGCCCAGATTTTCCAATTTTCCAGTACAACTGTGGTGCAGCATAATCAATCCAGCCCTTTTTCAGCCACAGCAAAACGTCTGCGTACAAATCATGGTAATTAGTCGTTCCACGTGTATCACTTCCATCTGCATCCAAATATTTATTTTTATAAATGCCAAAAGGGCTAACACCAAATTTGATCATTGGTTTGAGTTGTAATATGGCGTCATGTACCCTTTTAATGGCTGTATCACAATTAGATCTACGCCAATCGGCCAGACTTAAACCCTGACCATATTTTCTATAGGCCGCGTCATCGTTAAAATGTTGCGAAGTTGGATAAGGATAAAAATAATCATCCAGGTGAATGCCGTCCACATCATAGCGATGAATAATATTCTTTACCACCCCTACTAAATAATCAACCGTTTCCGGAAGTCCGGGATTGAAAATCAATTGTTTACCATAACGAACAAACCATTCCGGGTGCCTTTTAGTAATATGATTGGGCGCAACAGATGATTTATTGACATCAAATACCATTCTGTACGGGTTAATCCAGGCGTGGAATTCCATTCCACGCTTATGGGTTTCCTCTATCATAAATTTAAGTGGATCGTAGTATGGTTGGGGGGCCTGTCCCTGTTTTCCAGTCAAATATTCACTCCAGGGATCATACTGGGATGGATAAAATGCATCTCCTACAGGACGGACCTGGACAAAGACACTATTTAAGCCCATTGCTTTATCCTTATCCAAAATCCGTACAAACTCACTTTTCTGTTGCTCAGAACTTAGTCCCGGTTTACTCGGCCAGTCAATATTGATGACAGTTGCAATCCAAACACCACGCATTTCATATTTGGGAGATGGAGACTGCGCTATAACGCTGAATGCCAACAAATTAAAAAACAAAAATAGAAAAGGATATAAATAATTGGAATAACTGGAAGATTGCTTTTTAAACATAATTTATAATCTGGATGGGGATTGGAAAAGGAACGGGAATTTTAAATTAAAAGAATTGTAAAGATGAACTCAACTATCCAATTTCGAATTGCATCCTTTCATTTTCAATAATAATGTACACATCGTTTTAGCCTCTTGCTCGGAAAGATTAGATTCTATAGGTTTATCCAGCTCAGCAATATTCTCTTTAATGGAAGTCAATAATGCTTCACCTCTTTCTGTCAAAAATACCTCCACAAGTCGCTTGTCGAACTGAGCTACTTTTTTGATGACCAGCTCTTTTAATATCAGGCGGTCAATTAACCGGCTGGCATCACACATTTTTTCCAGCATCCTTTCTCGTATTTGCAAAATACTCAGGGGTTTTTCAGCATGCTGTACAATCCGCATAATATGATATTGCTGAGCAGTAATGTCATAGGCGTCAAAAAATGAACGCATGGACTCACCTAACCAGCTTTCTGTCATTAAAACACAAAGTCTGACCTTGTGAAACTCATTACGTGTTTCAGGTAAATTTTGATTTATTTCGTTTTCTTCCATCAATTTAAAGGATTAATCTTCCCAAACAGATAAACCTTCTGAACAATTAGCACATATGTCGATATTTTTTCTGCCAGCCATTAGTTCTTTTCTGAATTGTTTATAATTATCGTTGTTCCAAATTTCTTTAAACGACTGGTTCTTCAGATTACCTAGACGGTGCATTGCATCTTTATCAAAACAACAAGGAACAACTAGACCATCCCAAGTAATAACATTGGATTGCCATAGTTTCCAACAATGGTTCTTGAGACCGCTTTTTACCTGCATCTCACCGCTTTTATCCCGGCGATATCTACTGTATTTATCAATTGTTGGGATCAAATTATTCGGATCGTTCTGATAATCATATATTTGCGCTGTTTTAAATCGAACTTGATCCACTCCTATTTCAAGGGCCAATTTTTTAACATCTTCAATTTGATGTTCATTAGGTTTGACCACCAAAAATTGAAAGAATACAAAAGGCGTTTTACTTTTAAGTTCTTTCTTCCATTTTACGATATTTCTGGCACCTTCAAGCACCTTTTCAAGTTTGCCCCCGACTCTATATTGTTCATATACATCCTGGGTCGTTCCATCAATAGAAATAATTAATCTATCCAGCCCGCTTTCAATTGTTTCCTTTGCCTTTTCATCATTTAAATAATGGGCATTGGTAGATGTAGCCGTATAAATACCCTTTTTATGGGCATAATTAACCATCTTTAGAAAGTCAGGATTCAAGTAAGGTTCACCTTGAAAATAGAAAATAAGGTATAATATATCTTTACATATATCATCTATTGTATTTGTAAAGAAATTATTTTTCAACATTCCTTTATCCCGGGTAAATGCCCTCAAACCACTTGGGCATTCAGGACATCGCAAATTGCAGGAAGTT
>DATJDF010000054.1:0-8383 GCA_035497555.1 Arachidicoccus sp.
ACCAGTAGCCACTCTTTAATCCTACCCGTAAAACCTGAAACGGTATTAAAAACATTTGCACCCGAATTTCCCGATTTGCCCGGTATCGAAGTAAATAGGTTAACAAAGGCAGGTTTTGATAAGGGCCCCGTTCACTATGGCGTAAAGATAGGAGACCGTCCTGCAGTAAATTACAGTGTCAAAGCTGTAAAATGGCACAATCCGGTAATTGAAGGTTACTTCGCTGATCCGGATATTTTGTATTCAAAGAAAACAGGAAAGTATTACCTGTACCCAACCTCTGACGGTTTTAAAGGCTGGTCCGGCACTTATTTTAAGGCTTTCAGTTCCACTGATTTGGTTAACTGGAAAGATGAAGGGGTCATTTTGGATCTGAAAAAAGATGTCAGTTGGGCACATGACCGTGCCTGGGCTCCTTGTATTATTGAAAAGAAGATAAATGGGCAATATAAATATTTCTACTATTTTGTGGCTGCAGGTAAGATCGGTGTGGCTGTTTCAGATAATCCTGCAGGCCCCTTTAGGGATAGCGGAAAACCATTAATTGATAAGTATCCACCGGGGATACATCGCGGCCAGCAGATTGATCCGGATGTCTTTACAGACCCTAAAACCAGAAAGAGTTATTTATATTGGGGCAACGGATACCTGGCAGGCGCAGAATTAAATGCGGATATGGTTTCAATTGATACCACCACAATCAAAGTGTTGAAAACAGATAAAACCTATAGGGAAGGAGCTTACGTTATTTACAGGGATGGAAAATATTATTTTATGTGGTCAAGTAATGACACAAGAAGTCCGGACTACCAGGTGCACTACGGCGTAGCAGATGGGCCGCTGGGTTCCATAGCCATTCCAGCTGAAAACCTGGTACTCGCCAAAGACAGGTCAAAGGGCATTTATGGAACAGGGCACCATAGTGTTTTGCAAATTCCTGGTACAGATGAGTGGTATATCGTTTACCATCGTTTTACTTATCCAAAAGGCATCCAGATGGGTAGTGATGCAGGCTTCTATAGAGAAGTATGTATTGACAGGTTAAACTTTGACAAGGAAGGTCGTATGATGCAGGTGAAGCCTACTCTTAAAGGGATTGAGCCATTAAAGCGCAAATAATTTGTTCATAAAAGCAAAAAAAATGGGTTATATCGAATCTTAAAAATCTTTTTATGTCACAAAATCTCAAAGTAAATTTTCGGATGTTCCAGTTGAAGAAATCTCTCCCAATACGTGCATTTGGACTACTACTTGGACTATCAGTTCTGACCGTCAGCGCCCAGAATACAAATCCGGATTCCGGTAAGGCTGGTACTTCGCAGGATTTTCATGCATGGGCCGCCACACCCCCCATGGGCTGGAACAGCTGGGATTGTTTTGGCCCGACGGTGACGGAAGCAGAAGTGAAAGCCAATGCGGATTATATGGCAAAATATCTCAAATCTTCCGGATGGGAATACATTATTGTGGATATTAGATGGTATGTGGAGAATGATAAGGCACACGGCTATAATGAAACCGATCCCGATTATCATATAGACAAATACGGCCGGTTTATCCCATCCCCCGCCAGGTTCCCCTCTGCTCAAGGTGGTAGGGGTTTTAAGCCGCTCGCTGACTATGTACATAGCAAGGGCCTTAAATTTGGCATACACATTATGCGCGGTATTCCAAAAATTGCAGTGGACAGAAAACTACCTGTAAAAGGCAGTTCTGTCACCGCAGCAGACATTGCTTCCACAAGGGACTTATGTAAATGGCTTAAGGATATGTATACCGTTGAAGCTGATAGAGAGGGCGCTCAGGCGCATTATAATTCTCTATTGGAGCTATACGCCTCCTGGGGTGTGGATTTTATCAAAGTGGATGATCTTTCTGCTCCGGTTTTTCACGCAGATGAATTAAAGATGATCCGCAGTGCCATTGACCGGACCGGAAGAGAGATCGTATTGAGTACATCTCCGGGCGAAACTCCGATTGAACATGCAAAAGAAGTAGCACAGTATGCAAATATGTGGCGTACAGTGAATGATTTCTGGGACGAATGGCCGCAATTAAAAGATCATTTTGAAGTTTTTGAAAGGTGGAATGCTTACAGGGAGTTCGGCGCTTGGCCGGACGGAGACATGTTGCCTATGGGTAAAATCGGCCTACGTGCTGAAAGAGGCAATCCGCGGATGACCAGATTTACCCACGATGAACAGTATACATTAATGACACTCTGGGTAATCTTCCGCTCGCCATTATTTTTTGGAGGGAATCTGCCGGATAATGATGCTTTTACCTTGTCGTTACTAACAAATAAAGCGGTCCTGCGGGTACTTAAAAAAAGTAAAGATAACCGGCCAATTCTAAATGATGCAGATAAGGCATTATGGACAGGGGTTGACAGTAAAACAGGAGAAAAGTATTTGGCTGTTTTCAATAAGACAGATAAGAAGGCCAATATTTCAATTAACTTAGTACAGCTGAACCTAATAAGCCGAGGTAAAATTACGGACTTATGGACCGGAAAAAGTTTGCGACATGCAGGGCCTCAATTGCAGGTAGAGGTAGGTCCACACGGTGCCAGACTTTTTAAGTTGAAATAAAACAGGATTGAATGGATGTGCCTAGTTTGAACTTACCGGCCATACCCGCTGAATAGATATACTGTCTCCATTCAGGGGTGTGGCCATTTTTTTGTACATTTGTCAGTAGTGAATTGTGGATTTCTTTTGATAAGAAACTGCTTTCAAAATGATTTAAATAATGAAAAAGAAAGACACTGAATTACATACAACCAACTATTATGATACGCTAATCTGTGTAGCAGAAGATTATCCCTCGCATAGGGCTAAAGTACCGGAACCCAGAAATGGGAAGTTGACAATAGCAAAAAGGCAGTATGATCTACTAGTTGCGCATCCATATACATATACTTCGGATGATATTCTTTTTCAGCTTTATATCGATCAGCAGGGTAGTCAAGCAAAAGATAGCAATGAACAGCGGAATTGCTTTTTCTCTAAAGGCAGAGCTTGTTTTCGGGCCTCGCCCTTGACCAAAAACTATGGTTGGGGTGTACACTTTGATCATTTGGGCCGGATGGCAATTCACCCCATGGAGTCGTCTGAGTATCAGAAAATGCTTAAAAATGCAAGTATTAAGAAAATAATGGCCATGCGAAATGCCAGAAAATAAGGAACACTATTTTTTATTTAGTAATGTGAAAGAGCCCGTGTCATAATTCATATTTTTTGCAAAAATCAGTAACCGGACGCTTTAACTCTTATAAGCTTTTCTGTAATTTGCCGGCGAGATGCCCATAAATCTTTTGAAGAGCCGTGAAAAATAATATTGATCCTCAAAGCCAAGATCTACGCAAATATTTTTAATATTTCTGTCTGTAAAATATAAATATTGACAGGACTTCTGGATCTTCAATTGATTAAAGTAATGTACGGGCGGCATTCCCATCTTTTTTCTGAAGATGCGAACATAATGAGAACTGGAAAGGTCCTGCTGACTGGCCAGATCTTCTAAGGCGAGATTTAGGTGTAAATTCTCCTTCATGAAAACAATAGATTGACTTATACTGTCGTTATCATAAGCTGTATGATGAATCTGTTTGTGATATACCAGTCTGGATAAAAAATGTAGTAGGTTGAGACTGCTTATCTCTAGCTGATCCACATTAAAACTGTGTTCAAGCATTTCACAGATTTGTTGAAATACGATTAATAGACCTTCATCAAATGCAACCAGCTGTACTGCGGGGTATTTTTGATCGCTATTTAATCGGTTACATATTCCCCCTGCAATTTCTCCATTGAAATGTGCCCAATAGATACTCCATGGGAACTCCTCGGAACTTTCATAGTGATGTGCCTTGTCCTTTGGAATTATAAAATATGAATTTGGGACTAATTGAAAGGTCCGATCTTCCAGAATAATGTTTCCCTGCCCTGAGATACAATAAATCAGGATGAAATCTTTACAACCTGATGGCCTGTTTTTATGATGATAACCGGCGTGCGGATAAAATCCAATAGCTGTCAGATAAAACCGCTTTATAATTACATTACTTCTGCTTTTGTGTTCCAGATTAGGGGGTAGAATAATCATTTTCTGACCCATAAATCCTTCCTCTCTTGGGATCTCTTTTTCCGCGTTACCCTTTTTTCTTCTTTGAGATGCCGTTGTACTCTTCATGATCGAAGATTTTAAAAATGACTGTATCGGTCTTCTAATGATTATTCGAGCCATTTTGCCTGATAGCAAATTTGCACTAAAAAAATGAAATTGACAAAGTTGGATTTTAAAGACCCCTTATTCATTGCCAGAGCTATTGAATATCATTGTCTTATTATATAAATAGATTAAAGCTGCTTTCCTTTGATAGTCTGTATTTGATGGCTTTTCCGATCCAGGGACTTTGTTGCGGCGCAACCTATGGCCTTTCTCTCGATTAAATGTCGTAATTAGAATAGTGATTGTGCGAATGATTATAAAATCCATCAAATTTTGTTAAGGACCGATTCTCAATCAAATAGAAGGGAGTTAGTTTTGTCAAACAAATATTTGCTAGTAAGATCTAATTGTATTCGGAGTGGAGTGAGGCGCAAATATTAAGTCTTGTTTTTTTCATCTTTATAAATACGACTAATGATTGCGAGAAAGTTAATTGATCGTACCGCTCTATTAAGCTTCTATGTGCGCCCAATCTTTTGATTATGTTTGGTTGTTGGTATTGAATTGAAGAAGTATTAACTCATCTTCTGAAAATGAGCAAAACAGGAAAATGCCTTCTTAAACCGTAAGCTTTAAGAAGGCATTTTCCTGTTTTGCTCTGGAAGGGTTTAATCCAAGTCTTAGGGCTGTGTGTTTTTAAGCATGTCCGCTGTCATTTTCGCAAGATCATACTGCGCATGCCAATTCCAGTCCTGACGAGCCTGGCTGTCATCTATGCTTTGAGGCCAGCTGTCTGCAATGCCCTGCCTAAAATCAGGTTGGTAGGAGATGGTAAATTCCGGGATATGTTTTTTGATTTCGGCAGCGATCTGCTCCGGAGAGAAACTAAGTGCTGACAAATTATATCCCCGATGGGTTTTGATTTCTTCCAGAGGGGCATCCATGAGTTCAAGGGTAGCACGGATGGCGTCTTCCATATACATCATCGGCAGGTAGGTGTCAGCTTTCAAAAAGCAGTTATAGGATTTGCTTTTTAATGCGCCATGGAAAATTTCAATGGCATAATCAGTTGTACCGCCACCAGGAGCTGCTTTATAACTGATAATACCGGGATACCGAAGGCTTCGGACATCTACCCCGTATTTTTCAAAATAATAATTACACCAGGACTCGCCGGCATATTTACTGATTCCATAAACGGTTGTGGGTTCGACCACAGTTTGCTGAGGACAATCTCTTTTAGGGGAGCTGGGCCCAAAAACGGCAATACTGCTCGGCCAGTAAACGCGTTTTAACTTTTCTTCTTTAGCAACTTCCAGCACATTTAACAACGCCCCTGTATTAATATTCCAGGCCCTTAAGGGATCTTGCTCACCCACGGCAGACAAAACAGCCGCCAAATGATAAATTTGCGTAATATTTGCTTCCTGTACTATTTTTTGGAGGGCTGCCTTATTTAGGGCATCCAGCGGAGTAAAAGGCCCGGTTCCCTTCAGTAAAGGGTTCTCTTCTCTGAGATCAGAGGCCAGAATCTGTTCAGCCCCATATTTTTTTCTCAATGCTAATGTTAGTTCAACGCCGATTTGACCACCGGCTCCAATCACAAGAATCTTCTCTATCTCGTTAGACATAATGAAATTTATTTTCGAATCACAAAGAAAACAAATCTTTGACGTAAGTTCGCATATCTGAACAAATTAAAACAAACGTTTGATATGGAAACAGCTGATTTTCTTAAAAAACTTTTTGCCGGCCAAAGATATGACGGCGGAAATTTCTTTCTTATTGCAGGTCCTTGTGTTGTAGAAGGGGCTGATCTGTTAGATGAAGTCGCAGAAAGAGTAGCAGGCATCTGTAAGCGCCTTGAGATTCCCTATGTATTCAAATCCAGCTATCGGAAGGCGAACCGGACCAGTGCCAGTTCATTTACAGGGATAGGGGATAAGGAAGCGCTATTGCTGCTTAGAAGAGTAGCAGAAACCTATCATTTACCCACTGTGACTGATATTCATACAGCACCGGAAGCGCTTATGGCAGCTGATTATGTAGATATGCTCCAAATCCCGGCTTTTTTATGTCGCCAGACAGATTTATTATTGGCGGCCGGATCCACCGGTAAAATTATCAATGTCAAAAAAGGACAATTTCTAAGTGGTGCTTCCATGAAATTTGCCGTGGAAAAAATAAAAAGCACCAATAATGATCAAGTAATATTAACAGAGCGCGGAACAACCTTTGGTTACCAGGATCTGGTGGTAGATTACCGCAATATTCCCATTATGCAGGAAAGTCAGGTGCCTGTAGTCATGGATTGTACGCATAGTCTGCAACAACCCAATCAGACCAGCGGAGTCACAGGTGGCAATCCCCAAATGATTGAAACCATTGCCAAGGCGGCCATTGCAACCGGTGCCAACGGCTTATTCATTGAAACGCATCCTAATCCTGCGGTAGCCAAAAGTGATGGCGCCAATATGCTACAACTGGATCTGCTGGAGCCCTTACTTGAAAAACTTGTCCGGATCAGAAAAGCGCTGTAAATTTTGGCATCGTCGACAGTTGAAATAGCTTGAATCCGGCCTGTTATCAGGTAGGTATCTTCACAATTGAAAGATCAGTAAACGTTTTCAATCTGTATTTCCTCCGTAATTAACCAGAGAGACTCGTATAGGAATTTTCACGAACGCGGGCAGTGTTTACAATATATAAAGAAAAGCCCTTGAATCTCATAAAAGATTCAAGGGCTTTTCTTATAATGAAAGAAGTTGCTTATTTCACTTCTTCAAATTCTGCATCAGTAACATCTTCGCCACCTTGAGGACCGCTACCAGCAGCTGCGTTTTCACCTGCATCGGCAGGAGCTGCGCCAGCATCGCCACCATTTTGCTGTGCTTTATAAATATCCTCACTGGCTGCTGTCCAGGCGGCATTCATTTCTTCCAGCGCTTTATCGACTGCAAGGGTATCCTGTGATTTATGCGCTTCTTTCAGTGAAGCTAAGGCTGTTTCGATAGGGGCTTTCTTATCAGCGGGAATTTTTTCACCAAATTCTTTCAGTTGTTTTTCCGTCTGGAAAATCAAACTGTCTGCCTGGTTTAATTTCTCGACCTTTTCCTTTTCAGCTTTATCCGTTGCTTCATTGGCTTTAGCCTCATTTTTCATCTTTTCGATTTCTTCCTTGCTCAGACCACTTCCGGATTCAATGCGTATTTTCTGCTCTTTTCCAGTGCCTTTATCTTTTGCACTGACATGCAGGATGCCATTTGCATCAATATCAAAAGTAACTTCGATTTGTGGAACACCTCTTGGAGCAGGTGGGATACCGTCCAGATTAAAAACACCCAGGCTCTTATTATCTTTTGCCATTGGACGTTCGCCCTGTAGAATGTGAATCTGTACACCGGGTTGATTATCGCTCGCAGTAGAATAAGTCTCTGTTTTCTTAGAAGGAATCGTGGTATTAGAAGGAATCATTGGTGTCATGACACTGCCCATTGTTTCAATCCCCAGTGTTAATGGAGTAACATCGAGTAAAAGCACGTCTTTAACCTCCCCTGTCAATACCGCACCCTGAATAGCAGCACCTACGGCAACTACTTCATCCGGATTAACACCCTTATTAGGCTTTCTGCCAAAGAATTTTTCAACAATCTCCTGTACTTTTGGAATACGTGTAGAACCACCCACCAGGATCACTTCATCAATATCAGATGCAGTATAACCAGCATCTTTAAGAGAAGCCTCACATGGTTTCAGGCATCTTTCAAACAGACTATCACTCAGCTGTTCAAATTTAGCACGGCTCAGCTTCTTGACCAGGTGCTTAGGAACACCGTCAACAGCTGTTATATAAGGTAAGTTGATTTCTGTTTCTGTAGAAGAAGAAAGTTCCACTTTTGCTTTTTCTGAAGCTTCTTTTAAGCGTTGTAAGGCCATTGGGTCCTTGCGCAGGTCAATGGCTTCTTCTTTCTTAAATTCATCAGCTAACCAGTCCATGATGACTTTATCAAAGTCATCACCACCCAGATGGGTATCACCGTTCGTTGATTTAACTTCGAAAACGCCATCACCTAAATCCAGAATGGAAATATCAAAAGTACCACCACCTAAGTCAAATACAGCGATTTTATGCTCTTTGCCCCCTTTATCCAAACCATAAGCAAGCGCTGCTGCTGTTGGTTCGTTAACGATACGGCGAACATTCAGTCCC
>DATJDF010000055.1:0-3210 GCA_035497555.1 Arachidicoccus sp.
CAGTGCAACTTCGAGCGAAAAGAAAATCAGATAGACCTTATCCAGTACCTTAAACAAGGGAACATAATCCGCACTGATAGAAGGCATTGATTCCAGCAGTAATATCAAAATATTAGTCAGGATAAAAATGACCAGGATTACATCAAACAATTTTCCTTTGCGGGTCTCCGATTTGAAAATAATATTATAGACATATTTTCGCCAACCGGGATGATCCGGTTCGTTGTCATACTCCGCATCAAGGGATTCCAGTAAAGTATAATCATCATCTTGCTTTGCCATAAGTCTACTCAAAATTTTTTGGCGGTCGGCGATTACTTCTAATTCGTTAACAGACCTCTTTTTTTGATGGTCTGCCCGTGTTTTTAGCACTTTGTTAAATTCTAAGGATTAATCGGGGCATAACAGGCAGACTTCTAATTTTAAAAAATAAATATACGAAAAATCGTCATTAATAAAAGGGAGTAAGCCAAGTAATTACTTAACGGGAGTATCGATACAGGTCTGTATCCGCTGGGCTAAAAAAGGAAGGCGGCTGGTCAGCCGCCTTCCCTGAGGAACTATATTCATTATGTAATAGCATTTACGATTACAAAGGGTTCGCCGAAGTGGCCGACCTGGCTGCTGGCGCCTCATCCGGCATTTTGCCCAATTCAGTATCCAGTTCCTGCAAGGCTTCAGGAGCCGCTTTCGGGCCGCCGGCAATCTTGATTTTATCGAGTAATTTCAGTGCCAGCGTTTCCTCTTCCACCTGCTCCTTAACAAACCATTGCAGGAAATTCCAGGTGGCCCAATCCTGCTCGTCAAAACTTAATTTGACAATTTTATAAATTGATTCAGTATTGCTTACTTCCTGCTCAAAGACTTTATTGAAGCAGTCCTGGATACTTGTGGGATCATCGCCCGGGCCGGGAACCGCTGTAACCGTAGCCTTTGAACCCCGTTCAAGAATATAGGTCAGGAATTTAATCATATGATTGCGTTCTTCATGGGCATGTCGGAATAAAAAATTACAGATACCGCCATATCCATTATAATCTGCCCAGGCACCCAATGCTAAATAAATCTGTGCAGCTTCGGCTTCTTTGGTCATCTGTGCATTCAGCGCCGCATTCATTGCTTTGGAAAGTCTATCGGTTGTCATATTTTTAATTTTTTAAAGTAATTCAATGTTGCTTAAAGTTAGTTGTTTTTAACCCCAGTTGAGATACAACTGCTTACTTTAACATAGCATCATTAATTGTGCCATCAATGGGCAGGGCTGCAGGCCAGGGAGGAAAGAGAGCGCAGGCTGATAAATAAATCAAATACAATCTAATGCGAACAGATACTTTCGTCATTACACTGCGTGTCCTTACAGGCTGTGCTTTCCAGCTCAAAAGTAACATGGTGGATGTTTTGATGCAGTAAATCATGACGCAGCTTATTTTTGATCCTTTCATACTGCGTGAGATCCGGATCCGCCAATACCAGGTGAGCCGTCAGTGCATTTTCACTGCTGCTGAGCGGCCAGACATGGATGTGATGAACACCGATAATCTGTGGAAACTGTAGAATTATTTTCCGGATACCTTCCAGGTCAATATTATCCGGGGTTCCATCCAGTGCCAGATGGACGCTCTTGGTAAATAGTCCCCAGGTGGCCCTTAAGATGATAAAGCCAATCAAGAAACTTAAGACGGTATCCAGCCAGTACCACCCGGTATAATTAATCAGTATACCGCCGAAAACAACCCCAAGTGAAACGATAGCGTCGCTGACCATATGTAGATAAGCACCTTTTATATTGATGTCTTTTTTCTGGTCTTTAAAGAAGAGGTAAGCAGAAAAGCCGTTAACACCCACCCCAATGAGGGCAACCACAGAAATCACGGTTCCATGCATTGCAACGGGTTGACCTATGCGCTGGATTCCTTCATAAAATATAAAGAAAACTGTTACTAAAAGCAGTACTGCATTCAGTAGCGAAGCCAAAATAGTTCCTTTCTTGTAACCATAAGTGTATTTCTGGGTCGCCTTGCTGCGCATCATCTTGAAAGCAAACAAAGAAATCAGGAGGCTAAATACATCCGTGGCATTATGGCCGGCATCACTGATCAGAGAAAGTGCATGCTGCGCATAACCTATGATAAATTCGATGATCAGGAAGGCTGTATTCAGGCCAATGCCGACCAGAAAAGCGGTATTGATATTGGTTACCTCGTGGGAATGGTGATGATGTCCTTCATGGTCATTTGCCATATTCACTATTTTATATAACAAAGTTAATTATCTCTAAAGTGACTACCCGTTTTATATTTGAAATGTAGTTTCATAAAAGAGTATAAATTCCACCTGACAATACTTCTAGCGAATGTTAATTATTGAAAAACAGGGACCTTTACCTGCATGGCAAGCACTTTTTTACAAACCCAACAATTCAACTATAAAAAAACAACCTGTATTTTCAGAAAAGAATATGCAGGTTGTTTTTATTACGGGTTGGGAGGAGTCAGGTTAATGCGCAGGAAGTCCCTCGATCTGATAACCCGCCGCTTGCACTGTCTTGACAATGACCGGCTCCAGGCCTTCATTGCCTTCCAAGGTTAATACTTTTTGTGCTGAAGCGGTGTCTACTTTCCAATGGTCCAGCTCTGCAATACTATTGAGATAAGGCGTTACTTTGGCTACGCAGCCATCACATTGGATATTGGTTTTAAATTGATAAGTGGTCATCATGTATAATTTAAGATTAAAAAATAAAGAACATTACTAAAAAAATAAAAGGGACGGGTTGATTAAATGATTTATTAAACCGTTTTCCACTTCAGGCGCAAGCTATTAGCCAGCACACTGACACTACTCAGCGCCATCGCTGCCCCGGCGACCATCGGACTGAGCATAAATCCGTTAATGGGATACAGTATACCGGCAGCAATAGGAATACCCACTAAGTTGTATATAAAAGCCCAGAACAGATTCTCCTTTATGGTGCGGTTTGACGCCCGGGAAAGCTGCAGGATTGAGGGGATCTTGCGTAGGTCGCCACCCATTAGTGTGATCGTTGCAACGTCCATCGCCACGGCGCTGCCGTGAGACATCGCTATACTGATATCTGCCTGCGCTAAGGCTGCACTATCATTGATGCCGTCACCCACCATGGCGACTTTAGCGCCCTTGCTTTGTAATTGGCTGATGTAGGTTAATTTATCTGCCGGCAACATCTGGGAC
>DATJDF010000056.1:0-3943 GCA_035497555.1 Arachidicoccus sp.
CGACTTTCCACTTTGAATTTTTACGACCTCGCTCAAATGGCCGGCAGATATATGCAGCTGGGAAGCATATTCTATTACTTCATGTATTTCACGAAAAGAAGCGTCAATTTTTGCCTGGAAACTTTTCAGTAAAAGTCTTTCCGCGGATGTCTCCTCTTCCTTAAATTGCTCAGTATATAGCCGGCTCAGATAAGTCAAAAAGACCGTAATATAGGCAGTTAACATAGGAATATGCCATGGTCCCGGCGCATCATATTCAATAATAATTTTGGAAAGAATGTCCTCCACAAACTGCACATCAGACGCAGAGAGAAGTAGTTCATGACGATTTTGAGCATTTACAAGGATGGGGAGTCTACTTAATGCACTGTTTTGCTGAAAGGACAGAAACTTCTCTGTAAAAGCAATGGCAGTACTCCATATTTGACCCAACCCTTCTTTGACAATAACATGACCTGGACCTGTAAAATATATTGTATTTTCTTTAAGTGTGTAAGGCGTCATATCGATCCATTGGCGGTTCCCGGCGCAGCGCACAAAAGCAATCAGGTAATGATCCTTTCGGTGTGGGATAAGAAGTTCAGACCGGTTTGGGCAGCTACCATTTAAATTATATATTTTAAAATCTTTGGTACCAGTTGGATTATCTGGTACTAAATTATAAATCGGAACTTCTTGATTGTTCTTTCGTCTTTTCATACTGAATCTTAATAAAATTATTCAATTCTTCTAAAATCAAAAAAAAGTCAAACCTAAGTGCCTCAAATATATCGCAATTCAATTATAACCAGTGAGGCCTCGAACTTCCCATAAAGCTATAAAGGTAAGTCAACCTTAGTAAAACTCATTGTGCATAGGAACGATAACCCACTATCTTATGTTATAGCTAATTGAGCATATGTATTTATAATGACGCTTGACTTACCCCCTTTTTCATTAGCTATCATTACCCATTTAATTGAAATTGGGCGGCAGGTACACCAAATATCGATCTAAATAAGTTATCCATGCTCCCAGTTTCAAAACACGCTTCTTTCATAGACAAACATAATACGACCTCCGTAATTCAAAATGCGAAACATACAAGACTTAATATCATGGATTTAATATTACCAATCGAAAATAAAAAAGCGGTTCATAAATAGATCATATTAACGATCGATTTAACACTAAAAGATGGAAGTAATGGTTACAACAATCCTTAATTTGGCTACAGTCACCCTTAGGCGCACGCGTAACTTTGAGTTCTAAACAAAAAGAAATGAGAATAGTCGTAACGGGCTCATTGGGGCACATCCGTAAACCACTTGTAAAAAGCATGGTGCTCAAAGGGCAGGTAAAATTAACAGACTTCGCCCTGGAATTTAAGGCCGCATTTGCACAAAATCAATAACTTTACGAGATGGAGGGTACAAAAACAATCAGGATAAAAAGCATATCGGAGTTTCACCAACTTCATGGATTGCCCGCTCCCGAGCACCCACTTATCAGTGTGGTGCATATGGAAGGCCTTATTATGCCGCCAAACCCGATCAGTGTAAACCGGATTATGGATTTTTATTCTATATCCATCAAAAGGACAAAGAACATTAAATACAAATACGGCCAACAGCAATATGATTTTAATGAAGGTGTCATGTTCTTCATGGCACCCGGACAGGTGCTGGGTATCGAGGTGGGGAAAAAAATGGTAAAGCGCAGAGGCTGGCTATTACTTATACATCCCGATTTTCTTTGGAAAACAACGCTGGCAAGATCAATACATCAATATGAGTTCTTTGATTACTGGGTAAACGAAGCACTTTTCCTTTCTCAGAAAGAAGAAAATACACTTACTGAGATCCTGAACAATATAGAGCAGGAATACCGATCCAATATTGATAAGTTCAGTCAGGATATTATTATAGCAGGGATAGAACTACTACTCAATTATTCGCAGCGCTTTTATAATCGTCAGTTTATCACCCGTAAGATCGCAAATCATCAGCTGCTTGATAAATTGGAACTGGTCATTGATGATTATTTTGATGATACGATGCTGGCAGAAAAGGGACTCCCGACGGTACAATATATAGCAGCGGCGCTCAATGTATCCCCAAATTATTTGAGTAGTATGTTAAAGGCGCTCACAGGGCAAAGTACGCAGCAACACATTCATGAAAAACTGATTGCAAAAGCCAAAGTGCAATTATCCACCACAGAGCTGACCGTGAGCGAAATTGCTTACGAACTGGGGTTTGAACATCCCCAGTCTTTCAGTAAATTATTCAAAGCAAAGCAGGGACAATCGCCACTGGAATTCAGACGGTCATTTAATTAGTTGGCAAAAGAACCTGGAAATAAACGCATGAAAATTTATCTCATGGCAAAAACAGCAAAAATTGTCTATTGCACATCGACAGCCGGATGGCATTTTATGCTACATACTTAATCCGTATCCACCACCAGGAACTGATGAATACCTTCCACGGCGCAACCAATTAAATTTGCACTTTCCGCCAATTCAGAAACCTCAATTTTGGTATTTTCCCTGATCTGTGTCATGCAATAGGTATTAATTGCCTGCATCATAGGTAAGGTAATAAATTGTTCGGCCGCAGCAATTCTTCCTTCCAGTACTATCAGTTCCGGATTAAAGATCTGTATAAGCGTTGATATACATTTACCAATTGCACTTCCAACCTGAGACAGCAGTTTGATGGCAAACAGGTCCCCTTTATTAGCGGCTTCAATGATCAGCGTTGTTTCAATATTATCCACATCATGGTTACATAATTCGTATAAAATAGAATGTTGTCCCGATTTGATACCTTCTTTTGCCAGCTTAATCAAGGCAACTCCTGAAGCAACTGTTTCAAGACAGCCTTGTTTACCACAATAACATAGCTCGCCATTTGACTCAAAAGGAATATGGCCGATTTCACCGGAAAATCCCAGTGCACCTTTTCTGACCTTACCATCCATAATGATCCCCAGGCCTACACCCCAGTCCATCAAAATAACGAGTGCATCTCTTGCGCCCTTAGCTTTTCCACATTCAAGTTCTCCAAGCGCCGCAGCATTGACATCATTTTGAATGGTGACCGGTACCCCAAATAATAACTTAAAGTATTCTGCAAGCGATTGCTTATTATTCGCATCACACAAATAAAAATAGTTCACACCTTTACTCGGATTCACAAGGCCAGGCATGCAAATACTGATGCCTATTAATTGTTCTTTCCTTATCTGCGTAGATTCAAGTAACGACTCCGCATTCTGCACAATAATTTCAATATGCTCCCTTGTTTTAGATAATATAAATGGGAAAGAAATTTTCCCGCATAAGTTCAGGTTATTATCAAAAATGGCAATTTTTACAGCAAAGAGTTCAATATCTATACACAAAGTATAAAATAAATGGGAGACCAGGCCCATCATAACCGGCTTACGCCCACCCTTAGAGAGGCCTTCACCTTTGATTTCTAGCCATCCGGCATTTGTAAGTTCAGCCATCAGGTTCGTTACGGTTGGGATACTAAGGTTCAAATTATCGCAGATATTCGAAATGGACGCCTCCTTTAAGTCAAAAATGCTTTTTAGAATTTTTACTTTTAGGAGCCCTTTCTTGCCTTCTCTTGTGAATCCTCTAAGCGCTAATTGGATTTCTGTGTTTTGCTTGTTTGTTTTCATCTTAAATGCAGACAAAGTTACAAAAAATTACAATTAACATACATTAATAATCACAAATCATAAACATTACTTTAACTATTTAATATATTAAGTAGGAAAATTAATAGTAATTTATTGTAGCAATAATAAGAATTCTTAAAATTATTTCTATTTTTAAAATTATTTGTTATAATATTTGTGATATAAAATGTAAAATTTAGATTCTTTTATAATTATTCTATAATTCATGCAATCCATTTTTTCTCGTCTTATCAAATTGTCCAAGATCCAC
>DATJDF010000057.1:0-5665 GCA_035497555.1 Arachidicoccus sp.
CCATCGTAATCTAAGCCATTAATCCGCCCATATAAGGATCGGTCATGGACGGTTTACCTGTTTCTACATGACCTGCAAATCGTCTGCTGAACTGTTTATTCTCTTTGACGGTTAAAGTAAAATCATACCAATTGAATTGCCTGGACAGGTTTATTTTTACCTTTTTGTGCTGTCCGGGCTTTATTACAAATTCATATTTTGTTGTTTTGTAGGCGTTGTCAAGTAACTCAATCTCCAATTCTTTCTCAGCCTGAGATTCAATTTGCAACTCAATATTTCCGGTAAGGGTCTGTAAGGATTTTTTATTAAACAATTGCTGGTTTTGTTCATAGGTGCAAAGCACTGCCAATGCCGGGTCATCGTAATTACCTGTAAGGCCTCTGAAAAAACCGTTTGGGCCATCTATGTTCAAATCGTATTGCCCGCTCTTGAAATCTGCCAAGGATAAAGCATCCTGAACTGTTTTATCAGCACCAACAGCATAATTCCAGACCTTTCCAATTTCATCCTTGTACTGACCTTTTGTGTACATATTAAATGGTGCTCCTTTTGGGGATGTCGGTAGAACGCTATTAGGTGTTCTGGCTTCAAAATGCAGGTTGAGTTGTTTGTTATCCCCCGATAATACGCCATTCACATAGAGTTCATATGGAATACTACAGGCGTTTCTTATACCCCTTTCCTGTGTAGGCATAAAATCCTGGAGGAGTGGAGAAAACGAAGGGTACAGATTGATACGATTAATCTGGCCTGTTGTAAGGGGAGTAGGGACGACCTGGGCAGGTTTGTTTCTTGCATTTTGGATCCGGATAATTTCCGCGTCTTTATCAAGAAAATCCGGTAAGGGTACCGGTTCGCCATTATAGGGCCTGAACACAGAACTGAGGTCGCTGCAGATGGCCCTACGCCAGCTGCTGATATTTGTACTCATGATTTCCTTACCCGTCTTCTTTTGTAAAAAATTCTCCAGGAACATTAAAATGGAGGTATGGTCTGATACCTGCGAATTGACAAATCCGCCCTTGCTCCAGGGAGAAGCAATAATCATTGGAACACGGTAGCCTAAACCAATGGGGCGATCATCTTTGCGGTGGTAATCTGGTGTGGGATCTATATCTTCAGAAGTCTTTCCTGCATCAGGACTACCAGGCGCTGGTACGACAAATGGCGGCAGATGGTCAAAATAACCGTCGTTTTCATCATAATTTATGATAAAGATGGTTTTTTTCCATACTTCAGGGTTCTGGGTCAGGATATCGAGTACCTGAGAAACATACCAGCTGCCGTATAGCGGAGAACTGGTATGATCCGAAAAGCTTTGAGGTGCTACTAACCAGGAAACCGTGGGCAAGTTTTCACTCTTCACATCACTGCGGAAATTTTTGAAAATGTCATTTTTGGGTATATGAATGGTCTTCTTTTCACCTTTGTCGTCTTTGTACGTAAATGGCGCTAGTTTTAGGTATTCATCCTTATTATCAATATTTGTTGTAAAAGCCTTATCTACAAGATTCTTTTCTTTTTCGGAGAGCCTGTCATATTTTGCCTGAACCTCTTCTGCAGTTAGATGAGGGTTAACAGTCTTATCTCCATTTTTTCTAAAATAGGCGGAGCGTTTTACATGATGACGTTTCACATACTCAATCGCGTTATCCCCGTAATTCCCTAACCAATAATCCCGATTATCAGGTTTTATATGAGCAGTCCAAAGTTCATTTTGATAAATTTTCCAGCTAACCTGATGGTCTTCCAATAGTTCTGGAAATGTACTCCAGTCTACATATGCATTATCGCGGGATTCTGCGAATGAATTCTCAACCGCGGCTATAGAGTCACCGCTTAGGTCCGGGCGGATATTACCTGTCCAGAAAAATAGCCTGTTGGGGGTAGTACCCGTTAGGGATGAACAAAAATTATGATCACAAATGGTAAAAGCATCCGCCAGGGCATAATAAAACGGCACGTCAGACCTTTTGTAATGCCCCATGGTCATCGAGGTTTTTTGCGGGATCCAGTGGTCGTATTTTCCTTTATTGCGGGCTGCTGACTGATCCTTCCATCCATGAGGTAGTCCTCCCTGCCAGGTTATTTTTGTCTTTTCGATATCGATATGAAAGGGTGCGTGAGCACGGCCTTCCTTGTCTTTTTGTATCCATACTTTGTCTCCTGATGGCAGGATCTTAGCCCTGGGATCATTAAATCCGCGGACGCCTTTCATGGTTCCGAAAAGATGATCAAAGGATCTGTTCTCCTGCATTAACAAAACGATATGTTCTGCGTCATAAAAAGTAGTGCCAGGTTGAGCATTAATGGCCAACGCTTTTTTTATTGAAAGCGGGAGGACACTCGTAAGTCCAGCTGCGCCGGATAAAATAGTAGCATTTTTTAGAAATGCTCTTCTGGTATGCTGCGTCATATAATAGGCTTAATTGAATGGAACTTGAGCAAAGGGACCGCTTTGCATGCATTAAATTTCCGAATCTTTCCTTGATTTGCCAATAAATTGGCTGCATAAATTTTGAGCAATATATTGCCATCGAAATAGACAGAGGAGCCTATAAATAAATGCAAAGTTTATCAGAATATGACATAGTTGACCCCATCTGTCCAAAATTACTTTTAAGTAAATGTACACGCCAATATCCTTTCCTCTGCAATCGCATCTTGTGTCGGTCAGCTCAACGACAATTTTTGTCATTAGCATGAAGCCTTGCTATGCCTATTTATAATTATTAAATAATTGATCATATAATTGGTTATCAAATATCAACCGGCAATTATGTTCTCAGCGGCACCCGGTGCCTGAAAAGCAGCCAATCTTTTCATCATTAAACGAAAGAAAGGAGAAAATCCCGCACTGGACTCGCTGGAACTGTCTGATGCAGGCATACAGGTTCTGGCCCTTGCCGGACCGCCAGTTCGGCGCTGAGGAGAAATTTCCTACTTCTTTTAAATCATCAAATCTTACCAATACACTGAATGTGCACCGATTTTCAGGTCTAAAATAGTGCTGGTATTGTCAGCGTTATTTTTGGTTATTACCATACAAAGTTGGCGAGCAATAATTAACCTGCGGATCTTTTCAAGCTCCTCAAAAACGAATGGCGACTCATCTTTTATCAATGCATATTTAATCATTTTGCTGGCCTGCCATAATTTGAAGGTAGTTTATACTAATTCATGCTGGAGATTTTTTCCTTTAGTTATGCTAATTACCTAATTTTGTCCAGGCTATTATATTATTTAGCCATTCAATCTAGATCATTCATTAAGGTAAATCATGAAAAACAAATACGCAATCTCCCAGCTATTCTTACGTCTGGCTCTTGGTCTTGGCTTTTTGCTTCCGGTAATGGATAGACTGGGTTGGTTAGGAACGGCTGGAGAAAACGGTAATGCCTGGGGCAATTGGCATTCCTTTGTTAGCTACACCCACACGTTAGTACCCTTTGTAAAACTTTCTGTTGCTAATATTATGGCGATTATCGCCACAGCAGCAGAAATTATAATAGGTATATGCCTCATTATTGGATACAGGACCAGAATTGCGGCTATGGGAAGCTTTTTACTCAGTCTCATATTTGCTATTTGTATGTTTATATTTCTAATGCCGCGGGCTCCGTTTAATTACTCCGTATTTGTCGTCAGCGCCGCTTCTCTGCTACTTGCCAGTGTCCCTACTTACCGGTGGAGTATTAAGTAGGAGATTAAGCATTTCAAAGAAGCAATAACAAATCTGTCAGGCTAATGACGCTACTGCTTGTTTTCCTGGTTGTTGAGTCTTGATGGATGTGACGATTCCACTCTACCTATCTATATCTACTGTGATTGTGTAATATTTATTCGCAGAGGGGTAGGTTATTACAATTTCCCCCATTCCTCGATTTACAGGTTAATCCACGGTGGACTTTGCTGAATTTATCTATATTTGGATTAAATATGCTTTGCAGAGGCTATTTTGAAAACCTGCCGATTTGAACCAAATCGGCGGAAAACACAACTTCTCGTACTTATATACGAGAAGTCCGTCATTTGTGATACCCCTATGTCAATATAACTTACAATTAGGCCAATGAAGTCCATCTCGTTGCAGTGGATTCCAATTAAATTTGTCAGGTACCCCATTATTGTCAATTTATCTCGTATTTGTATCCTTAATTTTGCCGGTAGCAAAAGGGTCATATTGAACATCTTATTGGGTATTGGACTTCAATCGGAATTGATAACACAAGTAACAGTTTAAGACAGATATACACCGAACTCAACATGATTATTAAAAAAAGAAAAAATAAAGGATTGCGACAATTCATTTGGCCCTCAATCCTGATGCTGCTATTGACAATCACGGGTACAAATACAATCCACGGCCAGCAGCTGAACTGGCAGGAAGTCGCGCCAGGCATTTACAAAGCCACCGTAGGTAAGCCTGACAAGATTGACCTGCGCAGCGCGGCTGGAGCTGTTGCAAATCTAACCGGATTAAAGGAAATCGGTGAGCAGCCGTTTCCACTTTCTAAAGCCGATATTTCTGCAAAAGTCGTGGATC
The DNA here is from genome assembly GCA_035497555.1 of Arachidicoccus sp. Taxonomy (GTDB): domain Bacteria; phylum Bacteroidota; class Bacteroidia; order Chitinophagales; family Chitinophagaceae; genus Arachidicoccus. Next base: position 4,547 of record DATJDF010000057.1, read on the forward strand.
ATCAGACTTATTTACATTTTCCACTTGAGAAGGCGGAGCAACTTTTTGGATTCGGCCTCAATTTCAAAACGGTCAATCAACGGGGACGAATCATGCAGCTGCATGTTGATAACTACGCAGGCGCAGATGACGGCCACACTCATGCACCAACACCTTTTTATGTTTCTTCTAATGGATACGGCGTTTTTGTCAATGCAGCCCGCTATATAAAAGTATATGCAGGTACCGCAGTAGAGAAAGACAGTAAACATCCGCCCGTAGTGCAAGACCGGAACCTGGATAAGAATTGGAGTTCCAGACCTTATTCGGATGGTGTGGATATGCTGGTACCTACGGAAGGAACTGAAATATATATCATCGCGGGTCCTACAGCACTGGACGCAGTCCGCCGGTTTAATCTTTTTAATGGCGGCGGACCGATTCCACCCAGATGGGGACTCGGTTTTACTCAACGTGTTCAAAGACTCTATAATGCAGACCAGGTGGCTAAGGAAGCCGCCGATTTTGAAAGCAAGGGCTATCCGCTCGATTTTATCGGACTGGAACCAGGCTGGCAGAGCAAATCCTATCCCTGTACTTTTCAGTGGGACAGTACAAGATTTCCCCATCCCGCTGCCTTTGCAGAAACTATGCTGAAAAAAGGTGTCCGTCTTAATTTATGGACCAATCCATATGTATCCCCAGCGTCTCCCATCTACAAGGCTATTAAACCCTACACCGGAACACACACGGTCTGGAACGGCATTGTACCGGACCTGACGATGAAAGCGGCAAGGGATATCTTTTTTGGCCATCTAAAAAAACATCAGGTCGGTATTGGTGTCAGCGGCTTCAAATTTGACGAAGTCGATGGCGGTGATCAGTATCTCTGGCCAGATGTTGCCACCTTTCCATCCGGCACCAGCGCAGAACAGATGCGTCAGATTTATGGCCTTTTAATACAGCGTTACAGCACTGAGATGTTTCACCAATTGAACAGAAGAACCTTTGGACTGGTGAGGGCTTCCAATGCCGGTGGTGTTTCTTTTCCCTATGTCATCTATAACGATTATTATAACCACAGAGATTTTATCACGGCTTTAATCAACAGCGGATTTGCAGGTGTCCTGTGGACACCTG
>DATJDF010000058.1:0-3632 GCA_035497555.1 Arachidicoccus sp.
AGGTAATCGACTTAGTCTCAAAGGCAGCTTACCGGATAGGAGACTCGTCCAGCCACACAGATCGTAATATTATACCTTCTGATATAGGAATACTTGTCAGAGGCAATAAAGAAGCGGTTGCCCTAAAGAAAAGCTTATCTACAGTGGGGATTCCATCCATCGTAATCGGTGATGCCAAAATACTGGAATCGCCGGAGGCCAAAGAAGTACAGTATCTGCTGGAGGCGATGTTAGTACTCAACCGCTCTGCAATCAACCGCGCGCTACTTAGTTCCTTTACCGGTTATGACCGGTTGCAGATTCTGGCACTGACTGACGGTGAAACGATTGAACGATTTAAAAGATATAAATCTGAATGGGAGCGTGATGGTGTATATAAGGCCCTGTTTTCGTTTATCGCCGATTTTAATGTACAGAACAGGTTACTCCAAAGTGCTACTAAAAGTGGAGAGCGGATTATTACCAATCTATATCAACTAGTGGAGCTACTGTACAAGAACCAGTCCGTGAAAGGATTTTCCCCCATCGAATTACTCGAATGGCTGAAGCGGGGTATCAAAAATAAGGAAGCGGTAGGGGATGAGTATGAACAGCGTATTGAAAGCGACGAGGAAAGCGTGAGGATCATGACAATTCATAAAAGCAAAGGGCTACAGTTTAATATTGTTTTATCTCCTTCACTTGACTTTGGCAATAGTTTTAAACCTGATAAGTTTTACCAGATAAAACAAAGTGGGGCCGACTATGTGATGATTCAGTGGGGATTTAAAACTGAAGAAGAAAATGATCTGTATAATCTGCAAAATGAACAGGAAAACAGACGGCTTCTATATGTGACCCTTACCCGCGCTGTCTATAAGTCATTTATTTACAAAAAGGAGTCGGTGAAATCAGACTCCACTTTAAAGCCTTTTTTGGACATTTTGCAGTCACTGGAAAGCCCTTGGTTGGAATTTAAGGCACCGCTTTCCATTCCGGATAATTACCATTACGAACCAGGCGTTGAAACGCGGGTGCCAGTTGCAACCGTGAGTAGTATGCAGGAGCCCTTGGAATTTAACTTATTGCAAAAAAACTGGGGGCGATTGAGTTATACAATGCTCGCTTCAAAAACGCAGAGGGCCCGGCTATTCAACACCCACGGCGCAAAATCTGAGTATGACCAATTTGTTTTCCACAAGTTAGCCCGCGGTAACAAAACCGGCAACATGTTACATTATATATTTGAATATATTTATTTTGAAAAATCTGACCGGTGGCCGGAAGTTATAGCTGAAGCCATCACCCTATTTGCACCTTTAAGCAGGGAACAATATGGCCCCTGGTTATTAAAGTTAGTTGAATCTGTAATGGCCGCCAAAGTAACCATGGGAAATCAGGTATTTGCACTCTCTCAGGTCACCCATGATCGCCGGATTCATGAATTTGAATTTGATTTCCCTGTGGATCCATTTAATTCAGGTGTTCTTCAATCTTTCTCAAAAGAGAACCGGATGATTCAACCTATTTATAGAAACAACCTCGAAGGTGTTATGAATGGGAAAATTGATATGTTGTTCGAACAGGGAAATCAATTTTTTATTCTTGACTGGAAGTCTACTTTCCTTGGTGATCAATTAGAAGATTATGACCTTGCCGGATTACAGGAGGCCATGAATTCGCATAATTATCATTTACAGTACCTGATTTACACCGTAGCCACTGTCAAATATTTAGAAAGCCGCCTAGCTGATTTCGATTATGAAAGAGATTTTGGAGGTGTCCTTTATTTTTTCCTAAGAGGGATTCGTGAAGGAGGAACGTCCGGTATTTATAAGGTAAAACCAGCTAAAAGTGAGATAGACCGTCTTGGCGAAATCTTTCTGCGTCCGGAAAATCTGGAGGACAGGTAAGTGCAAAAAATGGAGAAATGCTTTAATAGTCTTAATGCATTTCCCCATTCAGTTTCTAATTCCAAGTGTTCCAATACTTTGGCCCACTTTACTTCCCATCATGTTTGGATCGGTCCATCCCGCTTTTATTGCCGTTCATGCGGGATTTTGAATCTGGATTAGATGTGTTAGGAGTGCTTTCAGCACTTCTGTCGTCTTTTTGTGTCATTTTGCCCCCTGTCATATGACGGGGATGATTTGACTGAGCCTTTGGATGTTTTGCATCCTCATTCATTTTTTTCATAAAATTTAATTTTAAATTGCCAGCGCTGGCAGAAAAAAATAATCCGGTCTTAACTTAGTATACTATTTAAATACATAAGACTTAATACTGAGTGTAGCCGCTAACGCCGTGCCATACTTAGGGCTGAATCTGTATCGTATTTACTTCATGCCCTGGGATTTTCCTTATGATTAATAACTAATTTATTATTGCCCCATAATTAATTAATTATGATTAAATGGTGGCCTGGCTATATTGCAACTTTATATGTATTTTAAAAATTAGGGCGGAGGCGAGGCAGAGCAATACAATGGATTGTGCATCGGATGCTACAGTTACCCTACTCTAATTCCCGTATTGAGTAGATACAGCAGCAAGCGATTACAATATAATTTATCATATAAGACAAGTAGAAAACACTTAGCCGGACATGTATTTTGGGAAAATAATTTTAAATAGAAGCGTTTGATTTGAAGGGATAAAAAAATAAGCCCCGGTAGAAACCAGGGCCGCAACCAAAACTAACTGCTTATGAGAAATCTAAAGTTCCGTAAAGGCCATTAATATTCCAAAACTTTCAAAGGATAATAACAAAGTGTTTAAGGTTTAATCCCTTATTTACAGGTAAACCGTTAAAATTTGATTGAATTTTCGAATTTATTTGCCATTAACTGCTGTACCGGCCAAATTAATTTGCTATAAAAACTTAATAAAAATTATTGTACTGCTGCAATTATAAAGCTAGTTATTATGAAAATCATCCATATTAACCATACAAAGTGGATTTATTTATAGGATATGAGTGAGCATATTTATACTTATTATTTAATAGTAGGAGGCAAGCTGTTCTTTTTGCTTGTGAAGCGGACAATTTGAGTGCTACTCCAGTAAATATTGTTCAAATCGATGGAAGGGGCAAAAGTTCGGGATCAATGTCGAAATATGGATCAGTATGGTTTTGTTGAAAGCAATATATTGCGCAGTTATACATATTTTGTTTAATTTTATAGGACAGCTGGCCCTGCATCTGATGACTATCTGAATATTAGAAATGGAATAGGTATGAAAATATATAGAACATCCATGGATAAGGCGACAAGATCAATGACAAAACTGATTACCACCCTTTTTGTAATAATCCCGGTAGGAGCCTTTATTATGGATGGACGAAAAGGATTTCAAAATGCTATTGGGATCGCTTTAATTTTTGCCGTCGTCTATGGAGCTTGTTACGCTTTGATTCCCAACCGTTATATAATAACAGATGCCGGTAAACTTGTGGTTCGCGGTGTTTTTACTGTCAAGACAATTGATTTGAATTATGTGCGCCAGGTGACACTGATAACCGCCGGTCCCTTGCCCTGGTTTCGACTATTTGGAATTGGTGGATTTTTTGGCTACACAGGCCTCTTTTATAATAAACAATGGGGAAGATTCTATTTGTTCGGTCGTCGTCGATCCGGAACCTTTGTTGCCCT
>DATJDF010000059.1:0-3307 GCA_035497555.1 Arachidicoccus sp.
TTCTACTTTATTGACATTCTGACCACCTGCACCGCCACTTCTGGATGTTTCCATCTTGACATCACTGTCTTTCAGTTCAAAATCGATCTCTTCTGCTTCCGGCATCACGGCTACAGTTGCAGCAGAGGTATGCACCCGGCCCTGAGTTTCCGTGCTGGGCACCCGCTGAACGCGGTGTACACCACTTTCAAACTTAAGGGTACCATATACGTCTTCCCCTTCTACTTCCAGCATAGCTTCCTTGTATCCACCAACAGTACCTTCACTATCGCTCACCAAAGTCGTTTTCCAGCCTTTCTTATTGCAATACCGGACATACATGCCCAATAAATCACCTGCAAATAACGAAGCTTCGTCCCCGCCGGTACCGGCGCGGATCTCAATAATGGCATTTTTATTATCCTGAGGATCTTTGGGAATAAGCAACCGGGTCAATGCCGCTTCTAATGCCGCTTTCTTGTCTTCGAGTTCAGGCAGTTCCATTTTCGCCAGCTCCCTGAGATCATCGTCGGATCCTTCAAGGGCTTCTTTAGCAAATGCATGATTATCCAGGACAGAAAGGTACTGCTGATAGTTCAGGACAATTTTCTCAAGATCCCGGTATTCTTTGCTTAACTTACTGAATTCTTTTTGGTTATTAATGATTTCAGGGTTCGTAAGCGCCACACCCAACTGGTCAAAGCGTGCCTTTATTCCCTCTAACTGATCTAGCATAAATAAATTAAAATTAAAATCGACAGGATATTTCTTCCTGTCAGGGCGCAAAATTACTGATTTGCATTGGCAAAACAGTCAGACAGTTAAAAGAATTTAACGCCTGTTACCGAGCATTCCTGTTTAAACACGTTAAAGTGCTACTCAGGGCTTTTATCAAAAATGCGTCTTTCATCCCCCGCTAATAACTCGATTTGTAGTAGTAATGCGTCTTCTGGCAATAATAACGGGGCCCGTTCGGGCCATTCCACCAGGCACCGCCGTCCGCTATTTAGGGTCTCTTCGACCCCGGCACTGACGGCTTCCTGCTCATCTTCCAGACGGTACCAGTCCATGTGATAAATATTACCCTGAGTTGGGCTGGAATACTCATTCACAATAGCAAAAGTGGGGCTGGTAACAACATCGGTACATTGCAGCACATGACTACATAAAGCCTTGATTAATGTGGTTTTACCTGCACCCATGGGTGCATAAAACGCCCATACATTCTTGTCTTTATGTGCCTGCCAGAGATGCTCCGCAACCTGGTTAATCTGCGATAAATGATAGGTAATTTCCATAGCACAAATATCCAACAAAATAAGCACCAATAACTTAAATGTTAACAGATTTTCAATATAAATATATATCTTTTACTTGCTATTAACAATAGAATTTCATTATTTTTAGACCAGCAATTATTTCATCTTAACAAAATTCAAATTGATATGCAGAGACGAGAGGCACTCAGAAATGTAGCACTGTTAGTCGGCGGCGGAGTCATTCTTTCGGGGACGACGATGAGTATGCTGTTTGACAGTTGCTCCAGCCCAAAAAAGAAAGCTGGAAATCTGGTATCCGATGATCAGCAAAAGATCATCACGGAAATCGCAGACATTATTATCCCCACCACGTCCTGCCCAGGTGCCAAGGCAGCGGGAGTAGGTCCTTTTGTTACCTTAATGATGAAAGACTGTTACCCTGAAAATGTTCAGCAGGATTTCATTAAAGGACTGGAAGCATTTGAAAAGGATGCGAAGGATCAGTTAGGCAAATCTTTTCTGAAAGCGACCAGGGCGGAACAGGAAAAGGCAGTAGCCTCACTTAGGGAAAAAACCATTGCTCAGCAAAAAGCAGACAATGCGGATCCCAAAAATAAAATTGAAATCAAAGTTCCCAACGCTGGTTCTTTTGTTAAAACAGCGGCGAAAACCAGCGAAAATAAAAACAGTTACTTCTTTGCACTTGTGCGGGATCTGACTATTATGGGGTACTTCTCTTCAGAAATAGGCGCGACAAAGGCAAGAGCTTATGTAGCCGTGCCGGGCCGTTATGATGGATGTGTAGATCTTAAACCTGGCCAGAAAGCCTGGGCATAAGCGATCCAAACAGTAGTGGAACAACGCCACTATGTGCAATCCATTTCAAGATTAATCATCATTTCTTTTTTAGAAAAATAAAAGCATTTTCATGAATTTAAACACAGAAGCCAAGAAAGGACAGACTTACGATGCAATTGTAGTCGGTTCCGGTATCAGCGGTGGCTGGGCTGCAAAAGAACTCACAGAAAAAGGTTTAAAAGTATTGCAATTGGAACGTGGCCGCAATATTGAACACATAAAGGATTATACAACCGCGACCAAAGATCCCTGGGAATTTCCACACCGGGGCTGGATCACAGAAGAAGAAAAGGCCTCTCACAAGGTACAATCCAGAGATTATCCATATTCCGAAAACAACGAAAGTTTTTGGGTAAATGATAATGAATGTCCCTACACAGAAGTAAAGCGTTTCGACTGGTTCCGGGGCTACCATGTCGGTGGCCGGTCACTAATGTGGGGCCGTCAGAGTTACCGCTTAAGCGACATGAACTTTGAAGACAATGCCAAAGACGGCCATGGCTGTGATTGGCCTGTCCGCTATAAGGAGATGTCTCCATGGTATGATTACGCAGAAACATTTGCCGGTATCAGTGGCCAGGTGGAAGGCTTTCCTGGATTTCCTGATGGGAAATTCCTGCCACCCATGGAAATGAACTGTGTCGAAAAATCGGTCAAATCACGCATTGACGAGCATTATAAAAGAAATCGTATCGTGACCATAGGGCGTACGGCCAACCTGACTGAACAGCATAATGGTCGCAGCGCCTGTCAGTACAGAAATCTATGTAGCCGAGGTTGTCCTTTTGGCGCTTATTTCAGCACCCAATCGGCCACCCTGCCTGCAGCAGTTGCCACCGGCAATTTAACACTTCGGCCGTTTTCGATTGTCAACAAAATCCTTTACGACAAGGATACAAAAAAAGCAACTGGCGTTTTGGTAATCGATGCAGAAACCATGGAAACCATGGAATTCTACGCAAAAATTATTTTCGTCAATGCCTCAACATTAGGCACTGCTTTTATTCTCCTCAATTCCACATCAGAAGCACATCCCAACGGTCTTGGTAATGGTAGTGGCCAATTAGGTCATAACCTGATGGATCACCATTTCAGGTGTGGAGCTTCCGGAGATGCTGAAGGATTCGAGGATAAATACTATTACGGTCGCCGTGCCAACGGTATCTATGTACCACGCTACCGGAATATGAATGGAGAAAAAAGAGATTATG
>DATJDF010000060.1:0-11408 GCA_035497555.1 Arachidicoccus sp.
GCAGCAGACGGCCATCCGATTTTGACTCAGATCAATTTTTTATAAATGTAATTGCTTTAGTTTTGAAACTCAAAGACGGCAATATTTATGAAATCGACCCTTTCAAATCTTATTCGACGGATTACGGGAATTGAAGAAACAAGTTTGGGAGATATTCTTTCCTGTTTCAGGCCCTATACCGCTGACAAGAATAAATTATTACTGGAGGAAAATACGGTGGCAGACCGGCTTTTCTTTATTAATAAAGGCTGCCTTCGCCTATACTACAGCAATAGCGATCTTAGTATATCCACCCGGTTTATGGCATTTGAAAATACCTTCCTTACCTCTATCGTCAGTTTTATTTCGAGGGAGCCCGCACCTGAATATATTCAGGCAGTAGAAAGGTCGGAATTACTCGTGATTTCTCATGATGACTTTTTTCGTTTAAGGGAAAAGATTCCTGCATGGGACAAAATGTATATCTACATTCTTGAATATGGCCTGACGGTCATCACTTCAAAACTCAGCAGCCTGCTAACGCAAAATGCGACTGAACGGTACCGCAGCCTCCTGAATAATAATCCGGAACTCATCCAAAGATTATCAAATGCTAATCTTGCGGCTTACCTTAATATTTCACCGGAAACACTCAGCAGACTCAAATCCCACTTATAAATATCCCAACAATGCTTAATAGATATTCGCGCATCTTAACCCAGGATGAAACCTTGCCAGGTGCCAAGGCCATGTATTATGCCATCGGCTTCAAAGAAGAAGATTTTAATAAAGCCCAGGTGGGTATTGCCAGTATGGGCTGGGACGGCAACCCTTGTAATATGCATCTCAATGACCTGGCCACAAGCGTGCGCGATCATATTAATCAGGAAGAGGGATTATTGGGTTTGCGCTTTTATGCCACAGGTGTAAGTGATGGCATCAGTATGGGTACGCCTGGTATGCGGTATAGTCTGGTGAGCCGTGATCTTATTGCTGACAGTATTGAAACCAATGCTGGCGCGCAGTACTATGATGCGATTATTACAATACCAGGCTGTGATAAAAATTTACCAGGTTCCTTAATCGCAATGGGCAGACTCAATCGTCCCGGTATTATGTTATATGGTGGGACAATCGCCCCCGGACATTATCAAGGCGAGGATATCAATCTGGTGAGTACTTTTGAGGCATGGGGTCAGAAGGTTGCCGGCAATATCAGTGCGGAAGATTTCCGTGGGATTATTCGCCACGCCTGCCCCGGAGCAGGTGCTTGCGGGGGCATGTATACCGCAAATACGATGGCCAGCGCGATTGAGGCTATGGGGATGAGTATGCCTTACAGCTCCTCCAACCCGGCGGTCAGCCAGCACAAAAAAGAGGAATGTGTCAACATCGCAGCGGCCATCAAACTGTTACTGGAAAAGGATATTAAGCCCCGGGATATTATGACCCGTAATGCTTTTGAAAATGCCATTACACTGATCATGGCTTTAGGAGGGAGCACAAATGCTGTGCTCCATTTGATAGCGATAGCGAGAAGTGTCGGGGTCGCGCTTACTCCAGATGACTTTCAGGAGATCAGCAACCGGGTTCCCTTACTGGCAGATTTTAAACCGAGTGGTAAATTTCTTATGGAAGATTTACATAAGCATGGAGGTGTCCCGGCAGTGATGAAGTATTTACTGCATAAAAAGATGCTGCATGGTGATTGCCTTACAGTAACCGGTAAGACGATTGCGGAGAACTTAAGGGACGCTGCTGACCTTGACTTCAAGATCCAGAAGATTATAATGCCTTTAGAAACACCGCTCAAAGCCAGCGGGCATCTGCAGATTTTATATGGTAATCTGGCGGAGAAGGGTAGCGTCGCGAAAATCAGCGGCAAGGAAGGCGAAAGGTTCATAGGTCCAGCCAGGGTTTTCGATAACGAGGCCGATTTCAGCGCAGGGATTCAGTCGGGCAGGGTGAAGAAGGGTGATGTAGTCGTTATTCGTTATATCGGGCCTAAAGGGGCACCAGGCATGCCGGAAATGCTTAAACCAACCGGCGCGATTATTGGTGCCGGCCTTGGCAAAAGCGTTGCACTTATTACGGACGGCCGATTTAGTGGGGGCACACATGGTTTTGTCGTGGGACATATCACACCAGAAGCATTTGAAGGTGGATTGATTGGACTCGTGGAAGATAATGATCAGATCGAAATCGATGCGGTGAATAATACACTTAGCCTGAAGGTTGCGGACGCTGTAATTGCAGAGCGACGCAAAAGCTGGATTAGACCGCAGTCTCATGCTCGAAGCGGCGTGCTTTTTAAATATGCTCAATTGGTGAAAACAGCCTCTGAAGGCTGTGTGACGGATGAACCCCTTGTTTAGGTCTTCGTATGATTATCACAGGGGCGATTTAGGCAGGTATATAGAACCGCGCGCGTCTGCCTACGAACTTACCATCGGTTTTTTTATTTATGAACCTTTGGAATGCGCTATTATTTATTATCGGCCTGCCTGGTTTTCGATAATAGCGTCTGTAGCTGCGCCAGTTTTTTAGGATATTGCCCAGCCAGATTCTGTAGCTCTTTTGGATCATCTTTCAAGTTAAAAAGCTGCGGTTCTTTACTGTATCCCGTTTCGATATTCACCGCTTTCATCAGCGGTGTGCCATTACTTGGTTCTATATATTTCCAGCCGTCCTGCACGATAGACAAAGTCATATTGGCTGCCTGCTCAATTAGTGCAGATCTGCTTATTGACTGGTCGCCGAGCAGGGTAGCACTGTAATCCCGGCTATCTGTAAATTCCTGTTTGGAAAGAGGTTGCTTTATAATTTTAGCCAGTGACGCCAGTAAATCCACCTGGCTGAATAGCGCATTAGAAACGCTATGAGGTTTTACTTTACCCGCCCAATATACAAGAAAAGGAACCCTGGTACCGCCTTCTAGGGTACTGTATTTACCGCCTCGATAGATGCCGGCAGCCTGGTAGTTTTCCTTTTGCGCTGACTGAACGGAATTATCTAAATAGCCATCATTGATAACAGGGCCATTATCACTACTAAAAATAACCAATGTATTTTCTAAGAGACCGCGGTCTTTAAGCGCCTTTAAAATGACACCCACCGTGTGATCCATTTCCAAAATAACGTCTCCTCTATATCCTAATTTACTCTTGCCTTTGAACATAGTGGCCGGCATTCTGGGCACATGAATATTCTGGATAGCATAATACAAGAAAAATGGCTTTTTTGCTTGCAGGCTCTTATCAATAAAAGCAATAGACTGATTATTAAAGGTGCTGCCTAATTCTTCATCAGTCCACTCGGCACGCGTTCCACCTTTCATAAAACCGATACGGCCTATACCATTGTTGATATGTCCATCATGGCCCTGGCGTGGGTCATTTTTCATCTTCAATAGCTCCGGATGTTCTTTTCCGGTAAGTTCATTAGGATACTTCATTTGGTAGTTAACTTCTATGGGGTCCGTGGTGTCCAGCCCTACAACGAGTTGGTTTTCCATAAAGACAGTAGGTGTACGGTCTGCGGTCGCAGGAAAGATAAAGGAATAGTCAAATCCGATTTCTCCTGGACCGGGGCTGACCTTTTTGTTCCAGTCAATGGGGAATTGGTTGCCAAGTCCCAGGTGCCATTTGCCAACGGCACCTGTCATATAACCCGCCTGCTGAAACAATTTAGGTAAGGTGATGATATCCGTGGGTATGATCAGGTTGGCATTTCCCGGCAGAATATTCGTACCTTTTTTGCGCCAGGCATATCGGCCTGAAATCAATGAGAAACGGGAAGGGGTACAGGTAGAGGCCGTGCAGTGGGCATCAGTAAATCGTAACCCGTTGTCTGCAAGCCAATCAATATTTGGGGTCGCAATTGCCTTTGCACCATAGACACTTAAATCCCCATAACCTAGATCATCTGTGTAAAGGATTAAAACGTTTGGCTTTTGCTCCTGCGCCTTCAATACATGGGTGCCAAAGACAAATAGTAATCCAATTAAGAAGCCTGAATTTTTCATATAGATTAGGTTTTAGATGCTTCGCTATATTAGGTGTTGATTTGGGTTCAATAAAAAACCTTTGGGTTTTTTATTGGAAAAATTATTTACAAAGGCTGAAGGCTAACCGTTCCAAATATATGAAAAAATACATCATATGTGAACAAATAATTGCATTTATTTGTTCACATATGATGTATCGGGATGATGCCTAAACAAAGAAAAAGGCCCCTCACTTATGTGAAGGGCCTCTAATAGCTATTTTTCTCACTGGTGTTGTATATGTTACGCTTAGAAAAACTGTGTTTGACTATTTATAACTCACAAAATCCAGCTCAATGGGATTAATAGTTGTTTCTGTAGCCGCCGCCACCGCCGCCGCTGTTGCGATCACGGTATCCGCCGTTACTTCCACCACCGCCGCCAAAGCTTCTTTTCTTGTATTCACCACCAGCACTTTCTTGCTTTTGGTTAACTACAATTTTACGGCCATCAACTTCAGTTTCGTGTAAACCAGAGATTGCAGCATTTGCAGCTTCATCGTCTGCCATTTCAACAAAACCAAAACCTTTAGAGCGGTTGTTGTTGAATTTGTCTGTTACAACTTTTGCAGAAATTACTTCACCATAAGGAGTGAATAATTCATTCAAGTCATCGCTGGTTAAGTTCCAGCTTAAATTTCCTACGTAAATGTTCATTTTAATTTTTTGAACTTGTTAATAATTATTGAACAGTGACCAAAGCCCAAAAACAATTACGTAAAAAACGTCCGTTAAAAGGATTGAAATAACTGCCTATTACTAGACAAAGATATATGTATTTCTGATACCAACAACTTTTATTTTCTTTTTTTTATGATTGATTCTCAAAAGAAAGCCGCCGGCCCGAATCCAGTGGATTGTGGCCGGTGGCACCTGTTAGAAAACTGTTCTAATTCTATTATTTTCCAGGGTTTTACGGCTGATTATCCCATTTTTTACAATAATTAACACCCCAAAGTTGGTAGCGCTGAATTTCCGTTTGCAGCCGAGTTTTAAAATCATCGTAGTTCTTATTTTTCGGATCTGTCCAGGCTACCTCACTTAAAGCACCGATTCTTGGGAAGATCATGTATTCTGCTTTAGCGGGAGTGGGAATATATTCAGTCCATAAATTGGCCTGGACCCCGATAATATAACTGTGTTGTGCAGCTGTCAGCTCAGATGGGAACGGATCATAACTATACACCTTCTGAATAGGAAGGTAACCTCCAATAGTCAGTGAGTCTGCCGGTTTGGTCTGTGCATGGTCAAAATACATATGTGTGCCCGGTGTCATGATCACATTATGGTGTTGTTTGGCAGCTTCAATGCCACCGGCTTCGCCGCGCCAGCTCATAACGGTTGCCTGCGGTGCAAGTCCGCCTTCCAGGATTTCGTCCCAACCGATAATCTGGTGCCCCTTACTTACTACATACTCTTCAATAGTCCGTATAAAGTAACTCTGGAGACCCTCTTCATCTTTCAGCCCTGCATTTTTGATCAGCTGCTGACAATAGTCTGATTTTTTCCAGTAGTCTTTGGGGCTTTCATCGCCGCCAATATGGATATATTTGCCTGGAAATAAAGCCATTACTTCGTCCAGTACGTCTTCCAGGAATTTAAATGTATTTTTTGTCGGTACATAAACATCCGGGAACACGCCCCATGTTTGCTGTACCTGTTTGCCGGAGCGAGGCCCGTTCCAGGGGGTATTTTCTGCTATCTCAGTTGATTCAGTGGGGAAAGCACTTAATTCAGGATAAGCTGCAATTGCTGCGGAAGAATGTCCGGGCATTTCAATTTCCGGAATAATAGTGATGTACCGGTCTGCTGCATATTTTACAATATCACGGATCTGATCCTGGGTATAGAAGCCACCGGATTTCTGGTTGTCATTACCCGTTCCAGGGTGATGGCCAATAATGGTACCATTACGCCATGCACCGATCTGTGTTAATTTGGGGTATTTTTTGATTTCAATACGCCAGCCCTGATCTTCTGTAAGGTGCCAGTGAAAAGTATTGAATTTGTGGAGTGCCAGATAGTTAATAAATTTTTTGACAAAACTGACAGGCATAAAATGTCGTCCGCAATCCAGCATCATTCCTCTGTAACCCATACGTGGAGCATCCTGGATAGCCACTCCCGGCAACTGTAATGTACTGGCCACTGTCGTAGGTAATAATTGAATCAGTGATTGCATTCCATAAAACAGCCCTTCTTCGTGGGCCGATGTGATGACTACGGAATCCTTAGTGACATTTAAGGAATACGCACCAATAGTATCTCCTGCTTTGGGTGCCTGAAGCTGGAAATAGATAATATTGCCTGCGGCTTTCTTTGCAGTCCCCGCTATTTTTCCCGCAGTTGGTTGAAAATGATAATACTCATTGAGGTAATCATTAAAAAAAGCGATAGAACCAGTCGCTTTTAATGAATCAGAACCAGCGATATGGGTCGCAGCCGAAAGGGTGAAGATCTGCTGATTAGGCTTTACTGAGGCAGGTTCAGGAATAATGTGAATATCCTGAGACATGGCCGTACCAGCAATAAAAAAGGTAGCTAAGACTGAAGACAGGACTAACGGTAATTGTTTCATAGTTATAAATTGGGTGTAAACCCAAATATAAGTAGTCTGACATTATATTAGTCGCCTTATCTGTTTTTTTTACGCAAATTTTAATTTTTTACCTTTGCGTAAATATCCTTTGAAACATGAATGATCAAGCAGCAATTAAGACACAACTTTCTCATATTCACGAACAAATTGAGTCTGCCTGCCGGCAGGCAGGAAGGCCGGCAGACTCCGTTAGGTTGTTATTGGCGACAAAAACAGTAGAACCTGCCAGAATCCGACTTGCAATAAATGCCGGTGAAACGCTGATTGGAGAAAATAAGGTTCAGGAATATCAGCAAAAAGCAGCTGATTTGGCAGATTTGAGCTGTGAACGTCATTTTATTGGCCATTTGCAAACCAATAAGGCAAAGGAAGTATTGAAGTATGTCAGTTGTATTCAATCGGTTGACCGCCTTTCACTAGCCGAAAAGCTAAATACGCTTTTAAAGGCAGAAGACCGGAAATTGTCAATCTATTTACAGGTCAATACCTCCTTTGAGGATAGTAAGTTTGGCTGCAATCCAACTGAGGTATATACCTTGATGGAACAACTGCAAACACTTGATGCACTAAAGGTAAAGGGATTAATGACCATCGGATTATTTAGTGATGATGAGAAAGAAGTGCGCAAAAGTTATCAATTACTCAGGGAGATCAGGGAAAAGGGGCAGCAGCTGGGGCTATTACCAGCAGGGCAATTGGAACTTTCCATGGGCATGAGCAATGATTTAAAGTGGGCCATACAGGAAGGTGCTACTATGGTTCGGGTCGGATCTGCCATTTTTGGAAATAGGATCTATACCTAAAATAGTAAAAATATTAAATAGAGAGATCATATAAGCTGACTATATTATATGCAGAAAAGTGGTACAGCCCAAAAGTTACGGGCTGTTTGGGAGTAACTGCAGGACCCTTTGGTTTTTTAAAAATTTTCTCCGTATCTTACTTGCCTTATTTTTTATGGATAAACGCTGGAAGATATTACCCACTGATCTCGTACATGAAAGAGCATTAAATGCGGTGCTGAAAATCAATAAAGTGCTTTGTCGCTTATTGGTGCAAAGAGGTTATCCGACCTACGAGAGATCCCGGGCATTTTTCAGACCGGTACTGACTGATTTACACAGCCCCTGGCTGATGAAGGATATGGGGAAAGCTGTAGACCGGATATTACAAGCATTTGAGCGGCAGGAAAAAATAATGGTTTATGGCGATTATGACGTGGACGGAACGACTTCAGTAGCTTGTATGTATAGTTTTCTGGCAGCAATACAGGCAGATACCGTTTATTATATACCACACCGGTACAAGGAAGGCTACGGCATTTCTAAAGCAGGAATTGACCTGGCAGTTGAAACAGGCGTTAAACTGATCATATCGCTGGATTGCGGGATTAAAGCAGTTGACCTCATTGAATATGCCAAAACCCGGGGTGTGGAATTTATCGTCTGCGATCATCATTTACCCGACGCTGTGATCCCACAGGCAGTTGCCATTTTGAACCCCAAACAACCGGATTGCCCCTATCCCTATAAAGAATTATGTGGCTGTGGAGTTGGTTACAAACTAATGCAGGCACTTGCTGAAAAGCTGAAATTACCCTCCAGCAGTTATGAACAGTATTTAGACCTGGTCGCTACAGCCATTGCTGCAGATATTGTTCCCGTAACAGGTGAAAATCGGATTTTAGCCTATTACGGAGTCAAAAAAGTGAACGAAAATCCTTCTGTGGGCATCAAAGCGCTACTGGACCTTTCTGAGAAGAAAGTAGAGGAAGTCAGCATGAATAACCTGGTGTTTATTGTCGCACCCCGCATCAATGCGGCAGGCCGCATGGATGACGCCCGCAAGGCAGTTCAATTGTTTATTGAAAAGGATTATAACGACGCTCTTGAGATTGCGCAGCTATTGCATACAGATAATTCGGACCGGAAAGAGGCAGACAGTTCCATTACGGAAGAGGCCCTTGAGATCCTGAACGCAGATGAATTGGTGCATTCCCGGATGACCACAGTACTCTACCGAAGTCATTGGCATAAAGGAGTGGTGGGCATCGTCGCTTCCCGTTTGATTGATTCATATTACCGGCCTACCGTAATACTTACCTTATCGGAAGGCCTGGTAGGAGGAAGCGCAAGAAGTATCCCCGGGTTTAATCTTTATGAGGCCATTCATGCCTGTAGAGAGCTTCTGTTAGGCTACGGCGGGCATTTTGCTGCAGCGGGAATGACCCTGCTGCCAGAGAACGTGGATGCATTTGCAGAAAAGTTTGAGCAGGTTGTTGCTGCATCTCTTCCAACTACGCTAATGGTGCCGGAAATCGTAATTGATGCAGAGATTAATTTTGCGGACATTACCTTTACTTTTTATAATATCATCCAACAAATGCAGCCATTCGGACCAGAAAATACGACGCCGGTATTTGTAGCGCGTGGCGTGGAGAATACGGGATTGTCAAAAATTGTCAAAGAAAAACACCTTCGGTTTGTTTTAAAACAGGGACATCACCACTTTACCGGGATTGGATTTGGACTGGCTGACAAGTATGAACAACTTTTAAATAGTGACAAAATTGACATTGTATTCAAAATTGACGTCAATCACTGGAATAATAATAAAACCTTACAATTATTGGTGATTGATTTTTCTGCTGCCAACCTACCAACAGTAAGTCTCCAGACCACCTGAAATTACCAGAATTCCGGGTAAAATTAAATTTCTATTTCCGAATATCAGACTTACATTTGCTTTTTAATCAATTTAAATAAATAATGGTAGATGTTATTCTCGGCCTGCAATGGGGCGACGAAGGAAAAGGAAAAATTGTCGATTATTTTGCGCCAAATTATGATATTGTAGCCAGGTTCCAGGGCGGCCCAAATGCCGGACATACATTGTATGTTGAAGGCAAAAAAGTAGTTCTGCACCAGATCCCATCCGGGATATTCCATCAGGGAGCTCAAAATATTATTGGTGGCGGCGTCGTACTTGATCCGGTTATTTTGCAGAAAGAATGTGCTACAGTTGCTGGTTTCGGGATCGACGTGCAAAAAAATCTTTTTATTTCCCATCGTACCAATCTGATATTACCCACCCACCGTGCTTTGGACAAAGCGTCCGAACTGCAGAAAGGAGAAGGTAAAATCGGCTCTACGCTGAAAGGTATCGGACCCGCCTATATGGACAAAACAGGTCGTAATGCCCTTAGAGTAGGTGATTTACTGAATAAAAATTTTACCTCCCAATATATCAAGCTGCGGTTGAAACACCAGCGTTTATTGGATAATTTTAATTTTTCGGAAGATATCTCTGCCTGGGAAGATGAGTTCTTCGAAGCCATAGAGAATCTTCGGTCTTTCAAAATCATCAATGCAGAGTATTACATTAATGATGAAATCGCCGCTGGTAAAAAAGTACTCGCGGAAGGTGCGCAGGCAGCTATGTTGGATATAGACTACGGTACTTACCCTTATGTAACTTCCTCTAATACAATATCTGCAGGTGTCTGTACCGGACTGGGTGTTGCCCCGCAGAAAATCAAAGAAGTACTGGGTGTGACCAAATCTTATTGCACAAGGGTCGGAAGTGGCCCATTTCCGACAGAACTCGAAGACGCTACCGGTGAAAAGCTGCGCAAAACAGGGAGTGAATTTGGTGCCACTACGGGCCGTCCACGACGTTGCGGCTGGATTGACCTGGTTGCGCTTAAATTTGCCTGCATGATCAATGGAGTTACTCAGGTAGTGATGACCAAGGCAGATGTACTGGATAATTTTGAGACGCTCGATGTCTGCACAGCCTATTCCATTAATGGAGAACGGACGCAGCAAGTACCGCTTCAAATGGAAAGATTGCCGCTTGTTCCTGAATATCAGGAGTTTAAGGGTTGGAATACAGATACAACAAAGCTCAGTGATGCGAATTTACTGCCGCAGGATATGAAGTCTTATATTGAATTTATTAATGAATATTTAGGGGCACCAGTCAAATTTGTATCCAATGGACCGGGCCGGGACCAGATTATTTCTTTATAAAATTTTAGAGAAAATTCAGGTGGAAAAAAATAATTGAGAAAAAATTTGTTTGATTGGAAAACTCGTTGAAATTTTACGGTAGAAATCTTGATGAATTATGGCAACAAAATCTGACAAGGGAGCTAATAAAAGCGTTCCCAAAAAAAATGTAGGCGCGCCTAAAAAGGCGAATACCGAAGATACTAAAACAAAAAAGGACGCGGACTGGGAGGAAGATACAGAAGAGGATGCCCTGTTTGATGCAGCGGATACCAAATCTGATAAAAAGAAAGCGAGCCCTAAGAAAGGTCATTCGAAGGACGAGGAGGAGGATAACGATGATGATGACGATTTTGAATTCTCCGATGGCGAAGACGATTGGAACAAGTCAGAGGAAGAGGATGACTGGGATCCGGATTTTGAAGAATTTGATATCCCTAAATCAAAAAATGTCAAAAAATCAACCGGTAAGAAGAAAACTGACCCTGAATCGGATGAAGATTTTAAATTTGAAGACGATGATTTTGGAGACCTCAACCTTTTTAACGACGATTTTGAAGAAGAGGATGATTTCTGATTAACGGCCATTTCTTTCATAAAAAAGCATTAAGTAAAACGGTGGTTGCTGTTTTACTTAATGCTTTTTTATTGTATTTGTGTGTTACCACTCACCTAGGCCGTAGCCTTGGTTAGAGCTTCGGGGTTCATAGACTCGCCCAGTGGCGACGCCTCCTCGCGTTTTTGTTTTAAGGCCGACTGCGAACCACAACCGGACT
>DATJDF010000061.1:0-6416 GCA_035497555.1 Arachidicoccus sp.
CTGCGTGCCCGCTGCCAGTGCCGTTATCGGCAGTGGCCGTTAGCTGTACTTTTTTTAGAATAACCTGCCCTAACTGGTTCTTAAATTCAATGACTTGTTTTCCGGTCTCATCAACCGACACGTTTTTATATAATTGGCTGGCTTCATAACGGCCGGCATTGGTATAATTGCCAAAACTGCCCAGCACCGGGAAGCTGACATCAAACATCTCCACAGAATCTTTAACCGTATTGATCAAGTATTTCTGTTTTATCCCGTGTCGATTATTCTCTAATGGCTGTTTGGAAGAGCCTACCCAGCTGCCGCCGGGAGCGTAGGTTTCCAGCACCCGGTTTAGGGGTGAGTTCTCATAAAATGTCAGACTATGGGCATTAAAGCCGCTTTCTAATTGTCCTGCCACCGGACTGCTGCTGTTACTACTGTTATACCAGGCTGGCTGTACACTCTGGGCATCTGCGCGAAAACTGCCGTTGGCAGTGGTCGAAGAAGGGTAAGGCAGCAGAGTGCCCGTATCTCTTCCAAATCCGTCATACAAAGGCATCGAGACCAGATCTGCACTTGTAAGCGTTGCGGTCACAAGTGACCCTTGCTTGACAACAGTCTGAAGTGGTCTGCCCAAGCCGTCAAAATACTCGACAGTAAGTTTGACATCACTAAGTGGCCGGGTAATGAGTATAGCGGGATCAGTAATTGGTGCAGTAGCGGTCCAACTGGCGATGTAGTTTTGGTTGGCTGGTAAGGCCGTCACTACATTTGGTACATGATCTGTCGGACTAGGCGGGTTAACCGTAATGGTAGAAACATTAGTGTATACGGTAGTGGATCCCTGGATGATCCTTACCCGGTAGTAAGTTTTTGCTGTCAGGGCGCCAGGCGTATAAGTGAGCGCTGTAGCACCGCTCACATTAGTCCAGGTGCTGTTATTCAGAGAACTTTGCCATTGATAAACATAGGTATTGGTACCACCTGTGGCGGCGGTGCAGTGGAGTGCTCCGGGACTGGTATTATAAGCAATCGTTTGGGCGGTAGGACTTATTACACCGGGCGTCAAGGGGCTATTTATGTTAACCACTGCCACATTCGTGTAATCAACGAGGGAGGATTGTCCAACCTGTGCCCGGAAATAGGTTTTAGCAGTTAACACACCCGGAGAATAATTCATTGAAGTAGCACCTGAAATATTTGTCCAGTTGGCACTATCTGTTGATTTCTGCCACTGAAATGTAAAAGGTGTTCCGTCTCCGGGGCTGATAGAAGTCCAATTTAATGTAGCGGCTGCATTACCTGCACCAACAGTTTGCTGGGCCGGGGCGATTGATCCAGGAGAAAATGGTGAAGTAGGGGGCTCATGGATGTATACTGTCAGAGAAGTGCCTGTTTCAGCTCCATTAGATTTAAGAATAAGCTGTCCCAGTGTTGAAGGCGGTGGTATGAAATTTATGTTGTTAGAAGTAGTATTACTAGTTGAAACATCATTTAGTGGTGCAGCCGTCGTGTCGGATTGCAAATTAACAATAAGCCCCCACTTAACCGTAACACTGTTGGGAGTACTATTACTTGTGATGCCATTTAAAGCACTCCATGAGGGATTAATAACGGAACAATTAACTGTATAGGTATATAACTGTCCGGCTGTTACAGTGGTAGGCCCTGATATCACACAACCTCCCGGTGGCTCTACAATATTCGGCTGCAACTCTATGTTACGTTTAAAGATAAGACTATCCACCTGCGCAGAATCGGTACGGGTGCTGTCGATAGGTTGTTGCGCAAAATTAATGGAACTAAAAAGCAGGCTACAAATAAGCAGGTATATGTATCGCATAACTAAAGTGTATTATTAAATTGGCTAATATTCTATAATTCTTATCGATCAAAAACCGCAAATCAAGATTGTTTTGGTAGCAAAATCCAAACGCAATTTGCAATATCAAATGAACAGAAGGCACCGGCGGGTTTATTAATATTCATAATACTTTCTCTTTATTGATTGTACTGATATCCGATCTTCTTCAATATTTTCCCACTATGGTCCTTAATTAGTAGGAGTCTTCCCAAGCTATCATATTCATAAGTCGTTTTTAGGCCATTTTCGTTTATGATGCTGCTAATGCCAAAAAGAGGAGCATAGATAAAACCATTCACTGTTGCATCCTTTAGTGTAGCGGCATTACGTAGAGTGGTCAGTAACGTATTCAGGCTGGCATCACCTGCGGCAGATGCAGCCTCAGCCTGTGAAGCAGTCACTAAATTATTAACCGTCAGGTAATCACTATTTATGATTTTAGCTACCGGATATTTTCCTTTGTAGCCCCATAAGTACACTTCTTTAATATTTCCCGCGTTCTGCTGTTCTAGTATATTACCGTTGACATCATACTTGTTGAATAGAACGCGTTGCTCTATTGAATGATCTTCTATCTTAATGTAACCGGCCTTCGGAAGCGAAAAGCCTTCTGGGGTCACTCCATATTCAATACTGTCCATTTCTATCTGCTGCGCATTTCTCCATTTGATTGTCTTTAATACAGATGACAAAACATGCTTGGATATTAACTGTGTCCTGGCAACTTCTGCCGCCCCAGTGGCATGTACGTCCTGGGGGTAATAAAAATCTGTCTGAATCCTGTCTTTTTTACCGATTGTCTGTATAACAGAAGATACAAGGCTGTGTGCCGGGTTGTTATAAGTTGTAATGACCGTGTCTGACAAAGAGCCATGACCCAAAGGATCTATTTCTACAGTGCGCACTGTATCAATATAGTACCATCTCTGATAGTGGGTGATCACCATATAATCATACGCGTGATTAAAAACATCATCAAAATAGCCAAGATTGCATATAGGGGTATACTTTTTGGATACCAGAAAAGCATAAAAGTCAGCGTTTATTCTTGTGTCTTCTTTATAATGGGTAAATACTTGTTTAACTGGGATAACCACATTGTTTATCTTACCATAAATTGTTTTTCTGACCTCCCGACCGTTACGGTAAGCATTACTGCAATAAGGCGCACTTAAGATATTTTCTCCCAAAAGCAGGTTGCCGGGTTCATCTGTATACACGTCAAACTTGTGTTCGATTCCGCCGTTCTCAAAATTATCTCCAAAGCTTTCTGTTACGGCATCATAGGTAATGTCTGCTGAAGTGCCCAGGTTTGTCTGAGAATTACTATACATAGACAAGAATTCGTAGCCCAACATAGTACAGTCCCCAACAACCGGCGGTGATCCGCCAGGGTTATAGCGAGGGGCGTATAAACTGTATAACTTATTGTAAACTGGTTTACGTATTGAAAATTCATTCGCGGAGGATTGTTGTAAGGTTTGAAAATAGCTGTAATAAAAACGGTGGATGTCGCTTTTTGAAGAAAATGGATCTGACGTAATTATTTTAGCAATTCTATTGCCACCAACAACAACATTGCTGTCAATAGAAATAATAATCCCCGGATTGTAAGTAAAACTGGTTGAAGCAGCCATATATTTGCCCGATACCCGTAGCTTAATAGTAAGACTGTCTCCATTTGCGAAGGATATAAAATCGCCCATATAAGGTGCTGCCCTTGTTACGTCTTTATTCAAAATTGTGATCCCATTTTTTATTACAACCACAGAGGCTCTTTGGTGGATATCGTCTGGAACATCAGTGCCAGCAGGGCCATTGAAGCTGCAACCAGCATTGAAGCGAATCTCCTGATCCTGATGAAGTCTTAAAGAATAGATTTCCTCTGGCCCATAACCTGGTGACAGACTCGATGCTGTAATATCAATAAGGGTATCTGGTTTGGAGGATGTTTTGACCTTTGTAAAAATCCTGTTGGACTCATATATCATACTATCCGATCCGCCTGTGGGGTATATAACCTTTGTCAAAAGGCCTTTAAGACAAAATACCTCATCGACATCCCTATTCGCTGTAGCCGTTGGAAAGGATGCAAGCCAGTAATTGTAAGGTGGGGGCGGAATAAGTGTAGAATTGTTTTTACCATTATAAAACCCGTAATGATCCTGCGCATAGGAAAGCATAGGAGGTAACGCGTTGATGTCATTGTAGAAAAACTGGTGCGTCTTTTTCTGTTGTCCATCTATAGAGGATTCTACAAGTTTTGCCAGAAATGGGCGCCATCTAAAACTACTGTCATTGTTATAGGTATTTGAAGACCCCGTGGAATAACCGTATTGATAACTAAGTAAAAACCGTTTAAATGCAGAAGATTTTCCAGGTTGATAACAATCCACACTGCTTAATAAGGTGCCTTCTCCCTGCCCTTTACGAGCAGTATAAGCAAAAGTGACTTTGGCCCCCGTGGCATCCGTAATTTGTATCAAGCTCTTTCCATTGAACAGTATTTTATTAGCCCCCTTTGGATTAGTAAGTTGAACCGAGGGACGAGTTGGCGGATCTGGCAGACCCGCATCAGGTGGAATTTGATATGGATTAGGTGTGATCAAGGTCTCTTCCGTGCCACTCAGGTACGAACTGATTGAATCGCTTGCGTATTGTAGTATGATAGAGTCTTTGGTTGGAGATATGATCTTCGTTAAATAAAAAGCAGTTGGGCATCCATTGATATATGATTTAGCGGTCGCAGTTCCAATCACCTGGGATCTTGACGACTCTTTGGCGCTCGCCCCTCCAAAAAAATAGGTATCCCCATTTGTAAGGGTGATCTTAAAAGTCCAGCTACTGTCATTAGCTCCGAAGTTGGTCTCGATTTTAGATGTATGATCTGTTAGGGAAATTGGATGGGTCAGACTACTGTCAAGAATAAAACTTCCACTTATACCATTAAAACTATAAGAAAACACATCCGGTTGTCCGTCTTTTAAAGGCCTGTCCATTCCGCCTGGCGTTTGAATGCTATTTAGAAAATCTACTAATTGAATATTGTAGTAATTTGGGTAGAAGCTCCCAATCGGTACTGCGCGCGGTGTCATTTCATCTGGTTCTCCGTAAACGGTTCTAGAAATGCACCCGCCGGCTACCAGCGTCCAGGACATTCCTGATTTTGTAGGCATATCATTTACTCTTATCCCTGCGCTGCTATAACTCAGCCCTATTGGAAGGCTTAAATTTCTGGACTGGAGGGCAAATAGTGGTATTTCGAGTGACAGTTTACCATTGGCCAAACTACTGCCTATATGCCCATACCTTGTAATTGATGCCGCCTGGGGTGAAGGCGGCAATACTTGAATCAGCTTCGTAAAGTTTGGTGTATTGTCCTCGTGTTGTCCAGTGCTATTAAGGCAAAATAACAGCGTAAAAAGCAGTAAAATTTGTATTTTCTTAATCATAATTAGTTAATTATTGGCATAATATGTAAGATCAGGCAAGGCGTCCTTTTTTAAATTTGAAACTTTCCAGCAACTCTATTTGCGGATCACTTTTACATCTACGGCCTGCGCCCCGCTGACCAACCGAACAAAATAGGCGCCACTGGCAATCCTGCCCGGGCTGAGTGTGATGGCGTAGCGCCCTGGCTGTAGCGTTTGTTTTGGTTTCTTGTATACTACGGTGCCACTCATGCTAATTAGCTGGATAGCGACTTCTGTGGGCCCCTTGACAGTAAATTCTACCGTGACTGAAGAAGCGAACGGATTTGGATAGACCTTCACATCTACCAGCTGTAAGCTAGCACCCCCTTTATCCGTACTGTCCTTCTGTTTATCCTTTGCCCATTTATCCAGTGGCGTATCGGTCTGGCCGCCATCTGAGGTCAGGCTCCTGACTAGTGCGACAAACAGCGGTTTGGAAGGCTCCTTTCGATCAGGTGAGAATAGCTCAATACTGCCTGCCAGATAAACACTGTCCCCGCTACAGACAAGATTTAAGCTAGCCGATTCAAAATTATAAGTTATGGTATGTCCCTGGCTATAGTGATCTCTGACCGCATAATGCGTGTCTTTAAAGAGTAGCGAGTCATCCTTTAAAGTGGCATTCAGCCTCGCAGTTGCAATCTGACTGTTCGCGTCTTGCCCAGTGGTCTTTTCCACCCACTCTCCGGTGAGTTCGTTGATTGAAGCTTCAGCTGATGCGGTGCTATCTGGTCTTTCCAGAGAAAGTGTAACAGCCTTGTTACTGATGATATGGCGACCGCTCCAGTCATATTGCAAAAGGTAACCGCTATAGTTACCTGTGATTAGTTCTCTTGACGCAATATGGGGTGTGATTTTTCTAAATTCATTTAGGACTGTCTCAGGTGGAAGCGCAGCGTTGTTGATTTTTTGAACGAGCGCCCCTGCTGAATCATTGGCGTTCTCTCCAACTTTTAAGAGAAGCTCTTGCTTCGCCTGGGCATAGCCCATGTCTGCCGCTTTCTGGAGCCAGTACTTTGCAGAGTCTTCATTTCTGCTAAGTCCATAGCCATTTCTGAAACAAAGCCCGTATAGGTACATACTGTTATCCCTCCCTT
>DATJDF010000062.1:0-3703 GCA_035497555.1 Arachidicoccus sp.
TGGTTATAAATAAAGACTCACCGATGAACTGCCCCATCAATTGCCTCCTGTATGCGCCCAGTACTTTGCGCAGGCCAATTTCTTTTGCTCTGTCAACTGCCCTGATTGTGGACAGGTTCATAAAATTAATACAGGCAATCACCAGTATCAGAATAGCGATGGACAAAAATATAAAAACGACTTTTTTATCTCCGTGCCTGACGCTATCAAAATTGGGGCTACTGAAATAGACATCAGAAAGTGGTGTCAGAAATAGTGAGAAATGGAACCCGTATTTTTGCATTGTCTCTCCCATATATTTATCCATAAACCCAGGCAGCCGGCGCTGCACCTGTTCTTTTGTAATGCCGGGGTTAAGCTTTATATAGGTATACATGGCATTATTAATCCAGACATCAAAATATGATTTTTTTTCATAATTGGCGATGGGAACCACCATGTCAAAGTCCAGATGAGAATTTGTGGGTACATTTTTGGCAATACCTGTAACTTTTAAATCCAGTTCATTATCTAATTTTAGAATTTTGCCAAAGGCATTACTACTACTGCCAAAGTATTTTTTAGCAGCCTGTTCAGTAAGCACCACACTAGAAGGATCTTTTAAAACGGTGCCTGGATCGCCCTTAATCAGCGGGAAAGTGAAGAAGTTGAAGAAATTGGAATCGACATTAATGATTTTCTTTTCCGTGAAGCCCTGGTTGTTGATTGTCACAAGTCCGTTTGTCGCATTTACTCTGACGGCGGCGCCGATTTCTCCCTTAAAATCATTGAGCAGGGCGGGAGCGTATGGGCCCGACAAATAGGCAACGCTGACATCTTTTCCTTCCGATACCGTGTTGCGCATGACCCTATAAATTTGATTTCCCTGTTTATGAAAATTATCAAAGCTGAACTCACTTGTGATAAATAGAAAAATCATTAAGCAGACGGTAATCCCGATGGTCAGCCCCATAATATTGATGAAAGAAAAGACTTTGTTTCTCATCAGGTTGCGCCACGCAGTTTTGAGATAATGTCGTATCATAGAATTGTTATTAGCGTTTACGATGCTTTATCATTAATAAAACGAGCAAAAAAGAACTACACTGTTTTTGAAACTATATTAATGCCATTTTTTTAAAGTCTTTAAGATCAACCTATAAGCAGGAGGCTTTATCTCTAGACTGTCCGTTTTTAATACACAATGTGTCCGCTTTTGGGTGCCAAAAAAATGGTATTTTATTTTATTAAAAAATGCTATAGATTTTAATACTTTACAGAAATTTAATGAAAGAAACACAGGTCTCCATTTTAAAATGTTCATATTGCATGCTGAAAGTTGGATGATTTAGCAGTTTAAATCTTTGATAATAAATGTACTACGTGCTTTTTTAAAAATTAGACAATACATTTCGCGCCTCGTTAAAGGGCAAAAACCGGCCGGGCGGTTCTACGAATAACTTGCATTTGCTTGCTATTTGTTACATAATTTGCATTATTTAGTTTTATTCGGTTAGTGAATTATTAAATAATATTTGTTTTATTAGTAATTGTTCTTTAATTTGCTTTCAATTAGTTTAATTATCTTTCTTTTTAAGTCGCCTTTGGTATCAATTTTTTTGGATTGTAAACCTTGTAATGTCTTCTTTTATGATTGAATTTTGTAAACTGAGGTACCCGCGAATCCGCTGTTCGCGTAGCCTTATGAAAAAACCGCTTGGAAGTTTTTCTTTTCTTTTGGCCCTGTTTTTATTCGTTCCCGTCATTAGTATGGCGCAGTCGGTATTACAGGGAATCGTAACCGACCCTGATGGCACTGGGATTGCGGGTGCCTCCATCAAGCTCAAAGGCGGAACAACAGGCACGACGACCGACGCTGCCGGGCATTTTTCCCTGACAACTGTGTCCGGGTCAAAAGGCAAAACCTTTGTCATATCCTGCGTAGGTTATAAGCCGAGCGAAGCTTCTCTGGTTATGGATGAAGAAAACCGTATTGTTCTTACTGCCTCAACCGGCTCTCTGGACGAAGTCATCGTTGTAGGATATGGTACGCAGAAAAAAGTCAATCTCACCGGCGCGGTGGACCAGGTGGGTAGTGAAGTCTTTGAAGACCGGCCGATGACCAATATAACCCGGGGCCTGCAGGGTGTTATGCCGAACCTGAATATCCGGATGACGGATGGTAAACCGACCAGAGGGGCAACCTACAATATTCGGGGAACGACCTCTATCGGAGCAGGAGGCAGTGCACTCATATTAATTGACGGTGTTCCTGGTGATCCGAATATGCTAAACCCGAATGATATTGAAAATGTATCCATTTTAAAAGATGCTGCTTCTGCCGCTATCTATGGTTCAAGAGGCGCCTTTGGAGTCATTCTGATTACCACCAAAAGCGCGCGAAAGGGCAAAACGCAGCTTAGCTTTTCCAGTAGTCTGACCTATAGTAAACCGACCATCCGGCCAGCATTTATTACAGATGGTTATACATGGGCGAAAAATTTTGATTCCGCCTATTATGCCTATTACGATTATAAGTCCCATCCGGCAAAAGCCAATAGTGTTTTCCCGGTATCGCTGGATTATTTGGATGAATTGAAAAAAAGACATGATGACCCGTCCTTACCTAAAGTAGAAATCGATCCGACGACAGGTAATTATGTTTATTACGGTAGTTCTGATTGGCAGGACCTGCTTTATGCTGATTCGGATCCCTCAACAGAACAGTCCCTAAGTGTATCCGGAGGTTCAGATAAAGCGGGTTACTATCTGTCCGGCAGGTACAATTACCAGCACGGGTTATTCCGTTACAACCCGGATAAATACCGGATGTATAACTTGCGTTCCAAAGGTTTTGTGATGCCTTTCAAATGGCTGAAGCTGGAAAACAATCTGGAATATTCCAGGATGAACTACCATTATCCCATCATTAATCATGCGGATGCTGTCACCCCAATCTGGCGCAGGATCTCTGATGAGTTTTTTCCCATTGCCATGCTCTTCAATCCTGACGGGAGTCTGACCAGGAATGCAGCCATAACGCTGGGCGGTTTTGTGGAGGAAAATAATTACTCCGATCAGATTACCAATAAAATCTACAACAGTTCCAGTTTTGATGCCAATTTTCTTGATAAACATCTGCACTTTCACGGGGATCTCACTGTAGGCTATACTACTTATTTAGAGACCCGCCTTTTCGTCCCCGTACCGTATAGTACCAAGCCCGGTGTATATGGCGAGCAGGGTGATAGCCGGATGAATGAAGAGAACAACCGCACCGACTATTTGGGTACCAATTTATATGGGGAGTATGATCATGAATTTGGTCAGCATTATTTTAAGGCCCTTGTAGGGTATAACTATGAACATTCCAAAACGAAAAACAGGTACTATCAACGCTACGGTCTGATCAACCCGGATTTGCCGGACTTCTCGCTGATAGATGGTCAGGAGTTCAGCCTGACCGGCGGCGGCCAGGAATGGACAACGCTGGGTGGCTTCTTTCGCCTGAACTATAATTATGCACAGCGGTACCTATTAGAAATCAATGGCCGCTATGACGGTTCTTCCAAATTTCCACATGATCAGCAATACGGTTTCTTCCCTTCTGCATCCGGCGGATGGCGCATTTCCCAGGAGCCTTTCTGGAAAGTTTCTAAAAATATCATTTCTGATCTGAAGCTCAGAGCTTCATATGGAACCCTGGGTAACGGTAATGTAAGTC
>DATJDF010000063.1:0-7355 GCA_035497555.1 Arachidicoccus sp.
TATTTAGTCCGATCCTGTTCAAAATACCACCTAAGATTTTACCGCTGGCTTCTAAAAGGACGCATTGAGTCCGAAAGTCAGTGTACGGGCCTTGGGATATTGGTAGAACTCAATATTCTGACCGAATGGAGGTGAACCGGGCGTATTCCAGGAGACGTTTTCCGGGTCATATCCTTTATAGGAATCAGATTTAATCAAAAACAGATTCTGTCCGCTTATATAGAGCCTGAGACGACTCATTTTCAGTGATTTTGCCAGGCGGCTATCTAACTGGTAGCCCAACACTACATTTCTTCCCCGGATAAAAGAGCCGTTAGCGACCCAGTGACTGTCGAATGCGGCCGACTGGCCCGCATCGGGCGCAAAGCGCCACTGCTGAATCGGTGTGTTCTGATTATCCGGTGTCCAGGCATTCATCACACTGGTCAGGGAATTACTGTACCCGGTTCTGTCTTCTGAGGAAAATAAGAAGGCCTGTGCGATACTGGCACCCTGGGAGAATTGTAGATCGATCATCAAATCGAAATTCTTGTACCTGAAAGTATTGACAAAGCTGCCTGTCCAGTCCGGTGTTCCTTTGCCCAGAATTTTCTTCTCGGCAGATTCCTTTTCCTCGCCTGCATGGTAAGGAAAGTTTGGATCCTTGGCCAGGGCGGCTGCCACCTCCTCGGAACTGTAGGTTCCGAGACGCTCATAGCCCCAGAAAGAACCTGCGGGCTCTCCTACCCTTAGGATTGTAAAGCCGTTAGATACAGGACCCCAGAATGGACCGGGGAAAATGTCTTCATTATTACTACCCAGAGAGACGACTTCGTTTTTATTGTAATTGGCGACAAAATTCGTCTGCCAGGAGAAGTTCTTGCCATCAATATTCTTAGTAGTGAGGGCCAGATCAACCCCTCTGTTGGACATGGAGCCGATGTTCGATAATACACCACCAAATCCGGTAGATGTTGGGATAGGCTTATTGAGTAACAGATCGGAAGTCAGTTTATAATAATAATCTGCCTCTAGGGCCACCCTGCTGTTAAATAATTGCAGTTCCATACCGATATCGGTCTGCCGGGTCTTTTCCCATCTGAGGTCCGGATTAGGCAGGCCGTTGATATAGGAAGAAGGTTCACGGTTACCATTGATTAAAGTGGTACCACTTGATACGGTTGCCAGGGACTGGTAAGAACCGATTTCTGTATTCCCGGTACTTCCATAACTACCTCTTAATTTAAGATAACTGATGGCCTTTATATTCTTGATAAATGGTTCCTCCGAGAGGATATAACCTACCCCCACGGAAGGAAAGTAACCGTATTTATTGGTTTTCCCAAATCGGGAAGAGCCGTCAGCTCTCCCGGTCAGTGTCAGTAAATACTTGCCTGCATAATTATAACTTGCCCGGGCAAAATAAGAATTGATCGCCCAGCTGCCGTAATTACTACCCGGAGGATTGGGCTGACTGCCAGCGCCCAGGTTGTACTGACGGTAATAATCATCCGAGAAATTCTGGGTGGAACCAGAGAGCATCTGGTCTACCCTTTCCTGCCAGCTGGCACCGGCCACTACATTAATATGATGCTGCCCTAACTGCTTGTCATAGGTCAGGTAGTTTTCCTGCTGCCAATAGCGAATCTGTTCAGCACTGACGTTCGCGACGCCTTTTTGATTGGCAGAGATGTTCATCAGATCTGAAGGAGAGTAATAGTCATTACGGATATCCTGGTAGTCTACCCCAAACTGCGTTTTAAACTGCAGGTCTTTGGTCAAATGGAAATTAAAGAAAACATTGCCAAAGACCTGGCTGCGATTATTGGTATTGGTCTGGCTGAGTAGAACCTTTACCGGGTTTTCTGCCGCGTCTAAAAATGAATAATCGGCCGAGCTCTGGTTATTTGCCCAACTGCCATCCGGGAACTTAACCGGGAATATAGAGGGCATTTCGATCATGACCCTTGTAGGTGTATTACCGCCGGTTCCCGGATTAACAACATGCTCTTTGGAGTAGTTGGCCATCAGGTTTACGCCGAAGTTGATCCAGTCATTCATTTTAAGATCATGGGCGAAACGGATATTATAACGCTGTAAGGCAGAATTGAGCATGATGCCTTCATTATTGCTATAGTTCAAAAAGACGCCCGTAGAAGAATTTTCTCCCCGGTGCTGTATTGAAAGCTGGTGATTATTGGAAATAGCGGTCCTTGTCACTTCCTTTTGCCAGTCTGTATTGTATAAAGGCTTGCCATTTGCATCAAAAAGTAATGGATCAGTTGTCTTTAGAGTGCGCGGTGCAGCGCCCCATAAAGGATTATTGGCCATACCGCCCTTTAATACTTCCAGGAACTGCTCAGAATTAAGCGTAGGTAATTCTTTGGGGAGGTTACCTGCGCTGACAGAGAAATCATAGCTGACAACCGTACCATTACTGGTGGCACCCCGCTTGGTCGTTATCAGGATGACACCGTTGGAACCGCGGGCGCCATAGATAGAGGTAGCGGAAGCGTCCTTTAGTACTTCCATACTTTGGATATCGTATGGGTTCAGGTATTGAATATTGGTCATGGCGACCCCGTCAACAACATACAAAGGGTCTGTTGAGGAGTTGATGGAACCGATACCCCGGATGATGACCGAAGCGAGTCCACCAGGTGCCCCTGAATTGAGTGAGACATTTACCCCTGCCACACGGCCCTGTAAACCTTCCAATACGTTACTGACTGGTTTGGACAGCAGATCACTTGCTTTGACAGAAGTGACCGAACCGGTCACATCTGTCTTTTTCATGGAACCATAGCCAATGATCACAACAGAGTCCATTGCATTACTGGAGCTGGTAAGGATTACGTTTTTGCTGTCTGCTACAGATAACTGCTTTTCGCCGTATCCTACAAAAGAAAATACCAGTACAGCGTTCTTACTGGAAACATTTAGTTGATAATTACCGTCAGCGTCGGTTACGGTACCAGAAGTACCACCCGCGCTGCCTTTTTGCGTAACAGAAACGCTCTGTAAAGGCAGGCCATTTTCATCCTGGACATGGCCTGTGACCAGAACCTGTTGGGCAAAAACGCCACTACTGGCGAGGCATCCAAATAGTAAAAACAGTACCACAATGGCTGCTTTCACCGGTAGATGCAAACTAAAATATTCATTTTTTTTCATCGGGTTAAAAATTAGACATGAAGAAGAAAAAGAGGACATAAAACTGTAAAATGGGATAAGTGATTGATGCGCCTAAGCTAGATTAAATCAGATGTAACCATGGCTGACCGGAGTTATCGTTCCAAGATCTGTCTCTGGCAGCAGCCATGCGGATAGTCGTTTGTGCATTAGGATAATTTTATTAGGCGTATTGGAGGTAAATCTGATATAATTTAAATGCCATATACATGTTCATACATTTGGACATAAAAATATAGCCAAAAAATTATTCTACCAAATAAAATGTAAAATAGAATAGACTTGTGCTCTTAATAGCTTGTAAAACAATCAGTAAGAAATGTCTAAACATTTGCACTTCCTCCCGATGTCTAAATATCGGGCTTTACAGCTTTAATTGCAAGGACCGAATCAACTTATTCCAAATCTGTAAATTAGTGACGACGTCCAAACGATTAACTTTCGGGTGCGCCACTCAAATTCCTACCTGATTCAGTTGAAGAAAACAATGTGGTAAATATGGACGAGGCTTTGCGCGGCAATGTCGTGCAGCCATTTATGATTCATTATGCATTCTTGGAGGCTTTGGTAAGGTTTGATAACGGCCAATGTGAGATCATGGAGAATCTGACAAGCCAACGCTGTGGGTGATAATAAAAATATGGAACATCCATTCAATTAATGCTAATTTACAATTATGATTAATTCCCCCCTCATATTGTCGCAACTGCACCCTATTTGTGTATCCCACTTGCCATAACTTTGGTCAATCATTAAAATTAATAACGAGAAAATGAGAAAGATCAGAATTTTCGAACATGTCTCTCTTGATGGTGTAATCGAGCACGATAAAAACTACAGGTATGGCGGATGGACGGCGCCTTACCGCAGCCCTGCAGGAATGGCAATGCTACTTGAAGCATATAGTGCAGAATTTGACATGCTGCTTGGCCGCAAGACCTACGATGAGTTTTTGGGATACTGGCCAGATGCCGGGGATTTCCCGATGGCCAATGCTATCAAAGGCGCAACTAAATACGTTGTCACCCACAGGCCAGAAAGCCTCGAATGGGGACCCGTAAAACCTCTGGGCGAGGATTTCTTAGAAAGGCTTCGCGAGCTAAAGTCGACGGATGGTCCTGATCTGGTTCTTTGTGGAAGTATATCTCTGACCTCAGTGCTGCTAGACCAGGGATTGATAGATGAGGTTGTCCTGATCATATACCCTGTATTACTAGGTAAGGGCAAACGACTTCTTTCAGACAGCTTTCCCGCCCGCGAACTCGAATTTGTGCGCACGGTTGCTACACCAACAGGAGTGCTGCTCAATACTTACCGTCACCTGGGAGGGCTGAACAGAAATGCCGGTTAAAGCAATAGCTACTAGCGTATTTTAATTTGATAGTGCTCCTTGTATCAGCTGATAATCACAGGGGCGGTTATAAATGGCGGTAGGTCAAAATTTCATCGATTATTTCAGAATTTACACAATCAGTAGATCAAAAGCCTTGATTTTACGGATTTTGTATACATTGGAATAATAAAACAAAAATTATATCAGTGATAACTTTGAAAAAAGAAAATGGTATGCATCCTGAATATTTATACAGTTTACTATATAAATATTCAGGATGCATACCATTTTGCTAATCTGTCCTTAGTTATAAAAAAAACTATTATTTTTTCACAAATTTTACTTTCTGACCGTTAACGACGCCGTAATATATACCCGCAGGTAGACTTCTGATATCAATTTGATTAATGCCTGCATGTAGATTTTGTTGCCTGACTAATTTCCCGGCTGCATCATATAGGCTCATATTTGCCCCCTCAGCAATACGTATATGTATATAATCCGTTGCAGGGTTGGGATAAACCAGTATGCTGGTTGCTATGGCCCCGTTCTGCAACGCCACTATTTGATCATAATAGGTACTTTCCCCCGTTTGACTAATCAATTGGAGTCGGTACCAGGCTTTTGTTGCTGTCTGGGGTGTGCTATAATGATAGTCACTATTGCTACCCTTTGCTGCTACTATAGCCAGCTTTGTAAAATGGTTCCCATCTATACTTTTTTCAAGTTGGTACCCCTTAAAATTACTTTCCACACCGCTTTTCCACTCCAGTGTTGCAGTACTGTTTTGAATCGAGCCAGTAAACCTTTGTATGGTTACCGGTACCGCTATGGATTGAAATTCATATGCGCCCAGATCTACCGTGCTATTTACGATACGTGGATTGCCTGAAAGGTCGAAGGTGTCGTCTACTGCTAAGAGGCTCGTATTACCTGCATCAATAGCCGGACTGCCCGCGCTTAACCTGTAATCACCACCTGCAGAGTCTACAAATTCAGGGCTGACGGTATAAACATGATCGGTGAGTATTGTACCGCCATCATTAACAATATCAATTTCACCCTCTCTATTTCTATAAAGGGAGTAGTTCAAGTTTATAGAGGCAGGAATTGAGGTAAATGCAAAATGATAAATCTCATTTCCGTTGTCATTGCCATTATTGCCCCATATGATACTATTGTTAAATATCAGAGACGAGCCGAGATTATTAATCCCGCCACCAGAGCTTGCCGAATTGCCACTGATGGTTACATTTGTGAGTGTTCCTGTAGTAAGGACATTATCCATTCCGCCGCCTTGACTAGCAACCGTATTGCCACTGATGACTACATTCGTGAGATCTATTTGAGATTGGCGATATTCCATCCCGCCACCGCCATACGCTGAATTACCGCTGATAATTACATTCGCAAGTATGGGCGAAGAACTGAAATTATACATCCCGCCGCCATAATCATTATCTGCCTTATTCCCTTTAATGAATACATTTGTGAGGATTGGAGAAGATTGACCATTAAACATCCCACCTCCCCGGTTAGATGAATTACCACTAATCATCAGATGACTAAATGTAGGAGAAACCCTGCCATTATAGATCCCGCCACCATCAACATGTACACCACCACCCCCTGTAATCTTAAAACCATCAAGCACCGCAGATGCATCCAGGCCGTTATCATCATTGCGGATAACAGTATTGCCATTGCCTAATAATATACTGGTATCACCGGCAGCCATCGCGCGTTCTGCAAGGCTGGCTTCATTACCGCTAAAGCTGCCATAGATTTTAACTTTGGGCAGCATCGCAAAAGATTGCCCACTCGCAGGCTGGTAGGTTCCTTTTGCTACCCATACCTGCGACACCGAATCAGTCGCAGCCGTATTGATGGTATCAGCCACCATTAGTGCATCACCAAAAGAAGGCATTGCCTGCTGCCAACTACTGCCATCGCCGGGTACAGCTACCGCGCCATCTACATACAGAATCCCAGCAACATCCGGATGGATGCTTCTGAATTCATAAGTGCCTATATCGATGGCACTTCCCATAATACGTCTATTGCCAGCTAAATCTATCATAGGCAGGTTAAGACCAGCAGTGTCCGTACTCGGCGTACCTGCATCAATGGCTGGACTGCTTGCACTTAACCGGTAATCGCCACCTGCAGAGTCTACAAATTGCGGGCTGACGGAAAGAGAAAAGGCATCGGGTGCCAGTGTATTTCCTGACAGGCCATAAATATCAGTTCCACCACCTCTATTTCTGAACAGAGAGTAATTCAGTGTTATAATGGAAGGGGAAGGGGTTAAATCAATATATAGCTCATTCGAAAAGTCACCACTATTATTTCCCCATAATATACTATTATTAAATAATATAGAAGAGTTATTATCAAATATCCCACCGCCATATGCTGAAAAATTCCCAGAAATGGTGACATTCGTAAGCGTTAATGGTGAATCGTAAAGTGCCATACCACCGCCGCTTTGAGTAGCCGTATTCCCGCAAATAAGCACATTCTTAAAGATCGGGGAAGAACTCGTATTAAACATCCCGGCACCGTCAACCGCTGAATTACCGCTGATAATTACATTCTTAAGGATTGGGGAAGCACTCAAATTATACATCCCCCCACCAGCGATTTCCGCAGCTTTATTTCCACAGATAATTACATTAGCAAAGATTGGGGAAGATTGATGGTTATAGATACCGCCACCAGCAACATATAATCCTCCTCCACCTGTAATCTTAAACCCGTCCAGTACTGCAGAGGCATCCAGACCGTTTTGGTCATTACGGATAACACTACTGCCATTGCCTTTTAATATACTTGTATCCCCGGGGGCCAT
>DATJDF010000064.1:0-2587 GCA_035497555.1 Arachidicoccus sp.
GGATGACCCGAACTCCATCAGTGGAAATTATATAGTCAGTATCCTAAGAGATCATAAAGACAGGATCTGGGTGGCATCTTTTAATGGCGGTATAGACAGAAAAAACCCGGATGGAAACGGGTTTATTCATTACAGTTGTTATAATTCCTTTCGTAAAAAGTATGACAAGAATCTTTGGAAGTTATATGAAGACAGTCATCATCATATTTGGGCCGGCTCCACCATGGGGGACGCTCTTTTTCTCTATAATGAAGAAAGGGACCAGTTCCAGGTGTTTGATAATACGTTGATCAATATCCATACGCTTTATGAAGACCAGAAAGGAGATTTGTGGGCTGGTAATTACGATCAGTTGATAAAAATAGATACGCTCCATAAAAAGCACACTTATATTCATGTTGGCTTCCCCGTGCGGGCAATTTTACAGGACGGACCAGACGCGCTATGGGTAGGAACTGAAGGTGGTGGCTTATTAATATATCAGATCAGCACCGGACAATTCCAGCAGTATACTGATCAGGAGGGCCTCCCCAGTAATACCATTTTAAATTTATTAAAAGATCAGGAAGGCCGGATCTGGTGCAGTACTTATAACGGCCTGAGTGTGTTGGATGCAAAGACGCGTCGATTTACCAATTACAATATCAACGATGGATTACAAAGCAACCAGTTCAGTTATAATGCGGCGCTCGAACTGCGTGACGGAAGTTTTCTGTTTGGCGGCATAAATGGATTCAACCGGTTTTATCCGGACCAGATCCATAAAACCATCCAGCCGTTAACTCTACGCGTTACCGATTTTCTGATCGACAATCAACCCATCGAAAACACAGGCTATCTAAAAGGCGGGGTGACGCCGGTTGACTTTACTACTATTACCATTCCCTATAAGGACGGAAGTTTTGCTGTACATTTTGCCGGCCTGAATTATGACGCCCCCAAAAGTGTTCAGTACGGTTATTTTTTAGAAGGTTGGGATAAGGACTGGACACATGCCGGGAATAACCCAATGGCGACATACTCCCATCTCTATGAGGGCAGTTACAGGCTTCATCTGGCGGTCATGGGACCAGGTGGAAAGCCATTGCCCAGCACAGAGCGCGTGATTGCCCTGGAGATATTACCGCCCTGGTTTCGCAGTTGGTGGGCATACGCACTTTATTTACTGTCGATCGGTGCACTTATTTACGGCTACCAAAAATACAGGCAGCACCAGACCCGGCTCCTGTACGAGATAAAACTAACCCGGTTAAATGCCAATACAGAAAGAGAACTCAATGAACGTAAAATTGCTTTTTTCACTAATATCTCACATGAGTTCCGCACCATGCTCACTCTGATCATCAATCCGATCAAGGAACTCATGGCCCACGGCGATGAAATCGGTCAGCCAGAAACCATTAAAACCGCATATAAAAATTCCAGGCGCATGCTAAGTCTGATCGGGCAGTTATTACTCTTTCGAAAAGCGGACAGCGAAGCGACCCAGCTCCATATCACTAAAGTCGATCTGGACTGTCTTTGCCGGGAAGTCTTTGAAAGTTTTGCTTTCCAGGCCAAAACAAATAATATTGATTACCGGATGGAAGTGCATTCAGATGGAGCTGATGATATTAAAGCGGACGCAGATACAAAGCAGCAGCCGAATGGCGAAGACCAGGAAGATCAGGAGGAATTGGCGCGTGAATTACAGATAAATGGTGCTGGCTGTGGTTCAACGATCATTTACGGGGATGCAGAAAAAATAGAGATTCTCCTTTTTAACCTGCTTTCTAATGCATTCAAATACACACCCGTAGGAGGCAAGATATACTTGAAACTGGCAGCTGATGATCAAAATGTGGAGGTGTGGTTATCTGATTCGGGTAAAGGAATACCCATGGAGGAAAAGGATAAGATTTTCATGAAATTCTATCAGCAAAACGCACTCGATGGACGGGCCAAAAATGGATTTGGTATCGGACTGTTTCTGGTCAAGGACTTTATTACCCGCCATCATGCAACTGTAGATTTTACGAGCGCGCCGGGGCAGGGAACCGTTTTTCACCTGCGTTTCCAGAAAGGGAAGGCTCATTTCAAAGGTGAGGTAATCAGTGAGTCTGAGGAGTATGACAACGGCCTGGCCCAGGAGATACTCGAAAGTTCCTCAGCTGCTTCCGGGGGGACAGATAACGGAAATGTACCAGGCACTGGAAATGACAATGTTGCAGCGGGCTCAGGTCCCAACTCGGGCCGAGGCGTCTATGACCCTAATAAGGTGGGAACAGGTGCGGGCATTTCCGCTTTAGTCACGGAAAAAAAGACGCTGCTTATAGCAGATGACAATGCAGAAATCAGAAATTTTGTCTGCCGGTTATTCCAGGAAAATTACCATGTGGTGGCAGCGGAAAACGGGTTAAAAGCGATCGAACTTATGGAACTTAGGTTACCTGACCTGGTTATTCTGGATCTGGTCATGCCAGGAAAATATGGGGATGAGATCTGCCAGCTGATAAAATCGACAGAGTCCTGGCGGCATATCCCGGTGATTATATTAACGGCAGAAGCCTCTACGGAGATCAAACTTCGCTGTGTAGAATCGGGTGCG
>DATJDF010000065.1:0-3614 GCA_035497555.1 Arachidicoccus sp.
GCCTTTATTCCGAATAGAATTAATCTCAACACCGCATATACATAGCTTTATGGAGAACCATAAACCGAGAAAACAACGGAAGTTTTAAATAATTTTCGACAATATCGGAAAACAAGATCTTTCATAGGACGGCAAGTCCCTTAATTCTAAGAGCAAAGATAACTAAAAAATTACGCACAGGCAAAAAATAGATAAAAAATTTCAAAAAAAATCTGAAACTTCCGGAACACTCGAAAAATTGACTAAATGAGCCATCTAACTAAACGGATATACCAATATATAGCAGGTATATACTATACCAGCATCTTTTGGGATTAAAACGAGCGAGTTTCGTTCAAACCATTCTTGAATAGACTGTGTAATTTGCTCTCCGTCTTATTTTACAGATCGATTGAGGGGAAAAAATGGCAGACCAGGGAAACACCAGGGCGAATTAATGGTCTCAGTTAAAAGTATTTTTATTTCTAACTGGATTATAATTAGAAAAAGGCTGTAGGTAATTGCGCTAACTTAGGTAACATAAAAATACCTCTCACCGACTTCAAGTATTTAGTTCCAATCCGGATACTAATAAGCTTGTAGTTTAGGATCCGATTCAGATCTGAAAACATGAATCTATGTTTAAGTCGGTCAGCGTTTTTTCAGACACATATCTCATTCAAAAAAACGCAGACCGGGACTACTCAAATCAATAAAGAGTATTCCAGTCTGCGTTTTTAATTCCAACTATTCAATTCAAACTATAAAACATCCCGCCTATTGGCCAAATATCAAAAGCTTTACCCTCCTATGGCCATTTATGAACACTACTGAACCGTTATCTTTTGCTTTAACCGGATATCAGTGGAAGAGGCCCCGATCCGGATTTCAAAATCACCCGGTTCTACGACCCGGTGCATATCCCTATTCGTTAACGCCAGATCATC
Organism: Arachidicoccus sp.; assembly: GCA_035497555.1. Taxonomy (GTDB): domain Bacteria; phylum Bacteroidota; class Bacteroidia; order Chitinophagales; family Chitinophagaceae; genus Arachidicoccus. The sequence continues at coordinate 927 of DATJDF010000065.1, forward strand.
AGGTGTCAATAAAAATTCCACCGTCTTTGTTTCTCCGGCTTTTAAATGTACCCTTTCGAAGCCGCGCAGTACGGATTCATAAGTCGTAACACTGCTAAAAAGATCCTTCAGGTAGAGCTGAGCTACTTCGTCACCAGCCATTTTACCTGTGTTAGTCACATTCACTTTCACTGTTATATTTCCCTGGGTGCGTTTTGCCTCAGGTGTGATCACTAAATCACTATAGCTAAACTGCGTGTAGCTGAGGCCGTATCCAAAAGGATAAAGCGGGCCATTGACACGGGTCTTACCATTTCCATTGGGATCTGATTTATTGGACTGATCGAGTTGTGAACCATTTTTAAATGGAAAATTAAATTGGATCTGTCCGACTGACTTAGGCCAGGTAATGGACAATCTACCACCGGGGTTATACGCACCAAATAAAGTCTCTGCAATTGCCTTACCCCCGGAAGGCCCCGGAAAACCTGCGCCCAGAATTGCCGGTACATACTTATTTGCCCAATTCACTGTTAAGGGTTGGCCGTTAATGAGAACAAGCACCACTGGCTTACCCGTTGCTTGTAATGCCTGTAAGAGTTCAAGTTGCCTGCCGGGAAGACCAAGAGAAGACCGCGACATGCTTTCTCCAACTGTTTTATCATTTTCTCCGAGAACAGCAATAATCAAATCTGATCCCTCTGCTGCCTGAACCGCTTTGTCTATCTCTGCCTTTTCATCTGTTTTAAGAGGCGTAGGTATAATTTCTGAGCCAGGCCAGTCTTCACTGATCACGGCCGCGCCTTTTTCGTAAGTAATCTTTGTGCTACTATTTTCCTTTTGTAATAAGGCTTTTATTCCTTCCAGCACAGAAGTGACTTTATTTCCGCCGGGACCATAACGGCTCACTGCGTAGCTGGCATTTTCTGCCAGTTCGCCTGTGATCAGAATATGTTTATATTTATCAGCAGATAAGGGAAGTAACTGCTTTTCATTTTTAAGCAGCACCAGTGCCTCCCGGTTCATTTGCATTTGCATCTGGTCTGCATCACTATTTTGCACAATTTTGTCAGCTGCTGCAGGATCTGCAACATAGGGCTGATCAAATAAGCCCAACAGAAATTTTACGCGTAGTACATCACTGACCCGGTCATTGACCGTCTGAATGGACAACTTACCGCTATTCACCAGATCACGGACATTATTGATATAGTATTTTGGAGCATTAAAATTTGTCCAGACATTCAGGCCCGCTTCCACTGCTTCTCTTGTAGCATCCTCAAAATCATGTGCAACATGATGCTTCTCATATAAAAATTCAACGGCTTTACTATCGGATACGACGTAGCCCTTAAAGCCAAATTGCTCCCTTAATAAAGTTGTCAAAAAATAATGGCTCCCTGTGATCGGCTCCCCATCCCAGTCATTATAACTGCTCATAACACCCACCGGCTGGGCGTTTTCAATTACTTTTCTAAAGGGATATAAGAAGATCTCATGCATTTCCTTGGGCGAGACATGTGGATCTGTTCTTACCGCACCATCTCTTCCGCCCTTTGGTACACTGTATACTGCAAAATGTTTCAAGGTAGCGCCCACACCCTCCTGCTGGATACCTTTCACCATTTCTGTACCTAAAGCGGCAATCAAAAACGGCGATTCTCCATAACATTCCACCACCCGTCCCCACCTGGGATCACGCGCCGGATCTAAAATAGGCGCATATACATTGGTATACCCAAGCGCCTTCGCTTCCCTGCCGACGACCTGTCCCGCTCTGTGCACCAGTGCTTTGTCCCAGGTGCTTCCAATTGAAATGGGTGAAGGTAAGGGCGTTGCCTTTTCAGATACCAATCCATGAATAGCCTCATTGGTAAAATCGACAGGTATCCCCAGGCGGGTCTGCTCAACAAACCATTTCTGAACATTATTCATGGCTTCAGCATGGGTACTATAAGGATAAGCATATTTGGTCTGAGAGGCTTTATGGCTGGGCACATTATTTAAATCCTCATCAATATTAGCAATCCCGTCTTTCCAGACTTCATTTTTCCATGCTGGCGTAGGTTGTTCATCTTTTAAGATCCGGCCAAATCCATAAAGGGTGGCCATCTGGCAACTTTTCTCATTTAGGTTCATCTGACTGACTAAATCAGCGACCCTTCTATCAATCGGCGCTGCTGGATCTTCATAAACATCCATTTTGCCATTTTTATTAAAATCTATCCATCCTTTTTTATAGATACCATGGTCTGAGGCTTTACGCTGCTGTGCCTGGGCGGCCAGTATCGTTAGCGCAAACCCGCTGGTCAGGAACACTTTGAGTATAAAAGTGGGTTTCAACATATTGAATTTCGTTTTGTAAAATGATTTTCAAATATATCACTGAACCACCAGACCATGGCTACTTATGCCAATATTGGTGAATCCATGGGTAATATAATTGAATGCCTGTCCCACAGGAAATCAAGTCAAACCCTGCTTGTTCGCCCCTGCTAAGGGTACGGATAAGCCTACACAGGCAGCTGAGGTAGAAAAAAATTAAATAAATTAGTCTACTAATTTGGTAGACTAAAAAATAAGTATTTATATTTGCATTGCGTAAATAACGATCATGACCAGATTAAATAAAACATATCTTTTCGAAACAGCGTCCACCATGCGTGGATGTTGTAGATAACGGCATTTATTTAACCTTTCACCTTTCCT
>DATJDF010000066.1:0-4159 GCA_035497555.1 Arachidicoccus sp.
GGTGATCCAGACAAACTCCAATTTCTATTAGAAAAATTTAAGGAGATTGCCGAGCAGCATGATCAAAGTAGGAGCTGAAAGAAAATGTTTGGTATATAGGCATTGAAAATCATACAACGTTGTCCATTTTTAAACTCTCTATTTGATGTACAAGCAAATAGACAATAAATATTGGACTGTATTATTCAACCAAAGTCAAGCATACACAAAATTGTTAAATGTTTGAAAATCAATAGACCACAAGCAATTACAAAGAAAATGCAGGAGTTTAATTATATTTAGTTAAAAGATCTATCCTCCGAAGATAAAAGTGTTTGGCATACTCAAGATCCAGAAAGCGAATTATCTCGTAAATGGTCTCCCTATCACTATGCATAGGGATAATCCTTTAAGGTTTATCGATAAAGATGGGATGCTTGGAATATTGCCCCCAACAGATTATTATAATTTAAACGGAAAAAACGTAAAACACGTTGATGATGATAAAGATGATAAAATGCTGGTCTTAACGACTAGTTCTAAAGAGAAAAATGTTGATGAGGCTATTGATAATGGAAATACCATGAATGCTCCATCTAACGATGTAGTAAATACTATGGAAGGTGCCTATGATGAGTCAGAAAAGAGTGGTAAGGAATATGATTTTGAAGTAGGTCAGAAAGGGGGTGATTCTAAAACTGTTTAAGGTTCGGAAGATAAGATAAATAGCAGTCAAATCGCGGAAGCTAGGCGAGATTTAATATCAAAAGGAGATAAATTTTGTTATGACGGACATGTTCATCCCAATGAAAAGGATAAAGATGGCAATATTGTGAATGTTGATGCTCCTAAACCTTCTGCGACTGATCAAGCTGGGTCTAAAAATGGCGCTGCGATCGATACTTCCCCTTCAAATCGAAGTCATCCGAAAAATCTGTAAGAAGTTCTAAAAACGTTATAATCAGATGCGAAATCCAACGGTAATCACAGTACTTTTATAAGGGAGGCAAACGACGATATATTTAATTATCAAAAATGGAGGGTAATGATAAAAAACCAAATAAATTCGATGCTGGCAAAAGGTTTAATGGAGGAAAAAAAGACGGACGGCCTGTGGAACTGCATATTAACAAAAGAACTCAAGAAAGTATTCTAACTCCTCATATTAATAACGACCCAGTAGTTCCTGGCAAAGTACGAAAACCAGAGCCTAATGAATTCCCTAATAATAAAAGATTTAAACAATGGAGATAACAAAATGGCTTGAAAAATGGTATAGACAGCAGTGCGACGGAGAATGGGAGCATGAGTATGGTGTTCACATTGAGACTGTGGACAATCCCGGATGGTCTGTAAAAATAAGTGTTATGTATACTGATTTGGAAAACCTGCAAATTGACGTGGATGATACTGAAAGAAGCGAAGACGATTGGTTTTTTTATCGAATAAAAGACGGAGAGTATTTTGCTGCTGGTGATCCCGACAAACTCCAATTTCTATTAGAAAAATTTAAGGAGATTGCCGAGCAGCATGATCAAAGTAGGAGCTGAAAGAAAATGTTTTGTATATTGGCATTGAAAATCATACAACATTTTCCATTTTTAAACTCTCTATTTGATGTACAAGCAAATAGACAATAAATATTGGACGTGAAAGTGAACTACGAAATTTAGATAATGTATTATTCATCCAAAGTCAAGCATACACAAAATTGTTGAATGTTTGAAAATCAATAGACCACAAGCAATTACAAAGAAAATGCAGGAGTTTAATTAGTTAAAAGATCTATCTTCTGAAGATAAAAGTGTTTGGCATACTCAAGATCCAGAAAGCGAATTATCCCGTAAATGGTCTCCCTATCACTATGCATTTGATAATCCTTTAAGGATAAAGATGGCAATATTGTGAATGTTGAAGCTCCTAAACCTTCTACAACTGATCAGAATGGAACTAAAGAATGTACCATAAATGTATTTAGGTTACACTCAAACTGTTGTGCCACCACCTAGTAATATAATCGGAGGAACCCCTACGGTAAATACGGATAGGACTATAGGATTCTATAACAATAAAGGAGGGATAACAAAGATAGGTTTTACTATCTTTACAAATAGTATTAAGAAAATAAACAAACCGATCAAACATAAGAAAAAGTGAATTTCCTGAAATCAATGGCATTCTTTATAAATATAGCTATATCACTTACTTTATTATTTGGTCTCATTTCATGCAGCAACTTTTTAGACAAAGTAAGTAAATCTAAGGCTTTACCGGTAAAGGAAGGATATCTTTATTATTATGGAGATAAAAATGTTCTTATCTATAAGTCAACTGTGCGTTTAAAAGCGGATTCAGAAGTATTTATGCCACCATCATTTAAGGTGGATTTGCCAATAGGTATGAAGTTTTACGAAATTAATGAACCGGCAGATTTTGTAATATACTATAGCAAACAGCAAGTATTTTATATTCATATTGATAGAGATAGCAATAACAATATAGATACAGCTTATACCCCCGATGAGAATGAATTAGACGATTTCATTCTGGGTAAACTGACTATGAGAAAGTATAAGTATGATATAAAAAGAATAAAACCCTCCAAGGCTCGAAGGAATATCGTTCTAAAAAAGGGACATGCGAGTATTTTGTTATATAATATAACACCAAATCAATTTGAAAATTTCCTTAGGTCTGCTAAGTCCTTCAGTTTTCTATAGAACGCCGGACCTATTTTGCTTTTGCTTCTCTTTTTCTATAGTAGTTTATTGCTTCATTTTTTTAAAATCTTATTAGCCGAATGGACTTGTTGAGTGCCTGCTTTACTTCGTGCCATTTTTAATTTTTTGATGATTTTGACTCCAATACAAATAGCCTCTACAAAAATTAAACCTTCATGAAAAAAGATATTAATAGAATAGCAAGGAGCAAAAGTAAGGTAAAATTCTATAATTGCAACTATGTTTCGAAAAATTAAACTTATTTTGACACTGAAATTTCACCAAGTGTAATTTCAATGTTCAATGGTTCGAAAAGTCAGATTTACTCTTTCATTGAAGGGGATTTGGGTAGGCGGCAAGCGGTGCAACCAATGCGTTTGAGTGGAGCCTTTCATAATCAGCAGACTTCCGTGTTCCAGTATCAACCTGACCGTCTCTTTTGTCTTTTTATGCTTAAAGGCAAATTTGCGCTCGGCACCAAAACTCACCGATCCGATGGCGCCGTCTTTTTTCAGATCTTTTTCCCCATCACTATGCCAGGCCATACCTTCCGTTCCGTTATGGTACAGATTAAGCAGACAGGAGTTGAAGGTTTCCCCGCTGATTGCCTCAATTTTCTTTTTAATTGCGCGTAGTGCGGGCGTCCATGGTAAGGCCAGCTTAGTGGTGTTCGAATAAGTATATTCGAAAGGCTGGTCTCCATACCACGCGACTTTTCTTTTGGTTAACATATGTTTGCCAAAGATGACGGCTTCATCATTTTTCCATTCAATTGTTTCTAAAAGCAGTTTCAGATAGCTGTCAGCTTCATCGGGGGGTAGTATCTTGCCAAAATAATGCACTGCACCGTCATGAGACAATAAGTTGCGTGCAGGATCCGGTGTATTTTCAAATAATTGCATATTGCCTTGTTTCCATAGTTTATAATCGGTGGGAAGACAGTGTCCGCAAGGGCGGTAGCCTTGCCGGATGGCTTCCTCTGAAGTTGAAAAAAAGACGCGGTTGTCCATGCGCATTCTTTTCCCACTTTTACATACAAGTGAGCCATAAATACCCAAATGCCGATTGCCTCCCAGCTGAATCAGTCTGCGCCGTATCAGAGAATGCAAAGTAGGGTTGTCCAAATGCTTATGATGCCACATCGACGCTTATTTCAGGTGAACGAAGTTAGGCCTTCTCTTGGATAAAAAAAGAGAAGGAAATGCCAATCTAAGCTTAGCTTGCTCCATCATGAAATATAATACCAAGTGTATGTCGCTGCCCCCAGGTAATTTCGCTGACGCCGTGACGCATGTTGATTTTGTAAAAACGGTTTTTTGATCCGTTCTGACTATTGCTTCGAGGGGCGGGCCGGTGCCCGGTTGCCATGAGTAAAATATCGCCTTTCCGGGGTTTTAATACAGTAGCCCTGGATTGCGCTCTTGGCAATTGTTCCAATAGGACAAATTCACCCCCTATGT
>DATJDF010000067.1:0-11445 GCA_035497555.1 Arachidicoccus sp.
AAAAAGGAATTCGATAATTTTATCCTAGTTAACCTTGAAATTAATAAAAACATTGTAGCGAAATTTGAGGAAGACATGTCACCAAAGCAAATTATCCAATATTTAGAAACCCTATTTAACCAACGGATAATCCCAGGCAAAACTTTAATTATTCTGGATGAAATTCAAGCTTGTGAAAATCCCCTAACATCACTCAAATATTTTTGTGAGCAAACCCCTGAATATCATATTGGGGGCAGCAGGATTATTATTAGGTGTTGCGGTAAACAGAAATAAATATTTATTCCCAGTAGGTAAAGTATATGAACTTACTTTTAAAAAAAATTGGCCCCTATGGAGATAGGGGCCGCAACCAAAACTAACTGCTTATGAGAAAATATAAAGTACAAAGACTATGCCGAACTCCATTTAATATGGAAATAATTAAACAAATAGGGGCAATTATATCAAAAAATAAGCATTCTAGCTTATTTATAGCCATTTCGGGAGGCATAAAACATCCCCTTATGGCTATCATGCATTTAAATATCTTGAGAACTTTCTTACAAGTTCATAAATCACCCATGAAAATTACCCAAAATATTGTACATTATTTCCAGAAAATAGCCCCTAAGGAGGCGGCCGAGGCAACTTTTGCAACACAAGGCCTACTTTCGCAGGTAGAGCGCGTACAGATTATTGCATTAGTCTATGTACGGTTATTCACATTTAAATCAATTTCTGAATTTGAAAAAGCGTTATATAACACTGTTATTAGGAGGAATACTTTTTTGTGTCACTCCATTATCTGCCCAACAGCGGTCTACCGGACAGTTCTCAGCCGCTAATAATAATATCGTATGGCAAGGTCCCAGTAAGGACGCATCAGGTTCTATGCCCTGCGGTGGTGGAGATATTGGCCTGAATGTATGGGTAGAGAAAGGTGACATTCTGTTTTATATGGCTAAAAGCGATGCTTTCGACGAAAACAATGCGCTATTAAAACTCGGCCGGGTTCGTATCCGAATCCGTCCTAATCCATTTGAAGATGTTGATTTCACCCAAACCTTGCAGTTACAGGATGGCAGCATCTATATCAAAGGACAACACAAAAAGCAGGAAATCAAAGTACATTTATGGGTAGACGTCTTTCACCCCGTCATCCACTGCAGCATTACAAGTGGTGACAAAATTAACAGAAGACCAAAACAACCTTTTACGGCAGTAATTACTTATGAAAGCTGGCGCAAGGAGGATCATATCGTAAAAGGCAAAGAGAACAATGAAAACTCCTATAAATTTGGACCACAAGGTATTATCAAAGTGCTGAAAGACCATATCCAGTTCAGTGCGGCACCCGAAGGTGGCAGTATGGTTAACTTTTTCCACCATAATCAGTATCCAACCGTGTTCGACGCTACCGTTCATCAGCAAGGACTGGACACGGTCAAAAATGAATTATACAATCCACTGGAAAACCGAATTACAGGTGGTTATCTTTACTCAAAACAACTAACTGCAGCCGGCACTGTTACAGGAAAATATCAACAAACCAGTTTTACAGGCTGGCAGCTCAAAACGAAAGGGGCCGTTCCGTCATTGGTCTTTCAAATCGGACTATATAGCGCCCAGACCGAAAAGTTCAGTGATTGGCAAAATGCATTATATAAAAACACCCAGCGCAGTGAGAAGCAAATCATAAAGGATTGGGCAGCTACCCGGTCCTGGTGGTCTGATTTCTGGAAACGCAGTTTTATTCAGGTTGACCCGGATCAGAAACTGGATAGCCTGACTCCTTGGAAAATGGGCAGAAATTATCAACTCTTCCGTTATATGCTGGCTTGCAATGCCTTTGGAAACTTTCCGACTAAGTTCAATGGGGGGCTGTTTACCTATGACCCTGATCTGGTAAACAAAACTTATCCATTTACACCTGATTTCAGGAACTGGGGTGGCGGCACCTTTACGGCTCAGAATCAGCGCCTGGTTTATTTCCCCATGCTAAAAAGCGGTGATTATGATATGATGCGGCCTGCCTTTGAGTTCTACAGACGATTACTAAAAACGGCAGAGTTAAGATCTGCCATCTATTGGCACCACGGCGGAGCGGCCTTCACAGAACAACTGGAAAACTTCGGTCTGCCAAACCCCAGTGAGTATGGCTGGAAGCGGCCCAGCGGTTATGACCCGGGCATGCAATATAATGCCTGGCTGGAATACGAATGGGATACTGTGCTGGAATTCTGTGATATGATCCTACAATCCAAACGGTACAATAATTCCTCCATCTCTGCCTATTTACCCCTGATAAAAAGCTGTATTAATTTCTTTGCTGAGCATTACCGCTTTCTTGCAAAGAAAAGAAGCGCCAGGACTTTAGATGGCAATGGTCATCTGATTCTTTATCCCGGATCTGCTGCAGAAACCTATAAGCTGACCTACAATGCTTCTTCAACCATAGCAGCATTGAAAACCGTCACCACGCACTTACTTGCATTGCCCGCGGATGTATTAGAGGACAAGGACCGTCAGCATTTCGCATCTATACTGAAAACTATTCCACCGATACCGTTAACCAATTTTAAGGGAAGACCGTTAATCGCCCCGGCTGTCACCTGGAGTCGTATCAATAATACGGAGACACCGCAGCTTTACCCTGTCTTTCCCTGGGGTATTTACGGTGTTGGAAAACCTGACTTAGCTATTGCGCTTAATACTTGGAATTTAGACACCACAGCAATTAAGAACAGAAGTTATGTCGGTTGGAAGCAAGACAATATTTTTGCTGCCAGGCTGGGTCTTACAAAAGAGGCAACGGCGTTAACGATGGATAAATTCCGGGACGGCCCACGCAGATTTCCTGTCTTCTGGGGGCCAGGATTTGATTGGGTACCAGATCATAACCACGGCGGTTCTGCTATGATCGGTCTCCAGGAAATGCTACTGCAGATCAACGGGAAGAAAATACTGCTATTCCCTGCCTGGCCAAAGGACTGGGATGTCCATTTTAAATTACATTGCCCGGAAAATACGACTGTTGAGGCTAGATTGCAGGCGGGTAAGTTAACCGAACTAAAAGTAATACCTGCCGCCAGGGCGGCAGATGTTATTAATTACCTGACGGTGACCCATAAAGGTTTATGATTTTATAGCCTTAAGCTTCTTCGAGGCCTAAATTGACTGAAATTTTCTGGGCGGTCAATTTTGCCTGAGCAACGATCTGGTCAAAAGAGATCTCTTCAATTAACTGGATTGACAGGATGGCTACGGTTAAAGAAGCAATGGCGGTATCTCCATTTTTGACTGGGACAGTAACATCCATAATCCCTTTTGCCAGATCACTGCCTGTTATATAGTGGCCATCATCTTTTATTTCCTGTAAAGAAGCTATAAATTTCTGCTGTTTACGTAAGGGATAACTGCTGAACAGATCATTCCTTTTCAGAAGTTCCAGGCGTTCATTTTCCTCCATATAAGCGAGCAGCACTTTTCCGGAAGCAGTCAGCATTACTGGAAACAGACTCCCCTCTTCGATGGAGAGCGCAATCGGTCCCGGGCTCCTACTTTGGGAAACGACGATGAGTTTATCCTGGTAAAGTACCCCCAAATGGCAGGATTGTTTAATATGATCAGCCAGATCATCCATAGGATAATGGGAGGCCCGGCGGATTTCCTCAATTGGTGAATGGCGATGGGACAAATTGAAAAGTTTCAGTGATTGTTTGTATTTGCCGGAGATTTCATCCCGAAGTAAATAGCCCCGGTGCTCCAGGCAAACCAGCATCCGGTATATCTCACTCGGGTTTTTATGGATTCCCAGGGCTATGTCGGTTTGAGAAAGGGGTTTTCCCTCTGCCGATATAAACTCCAGAATATCCAGTCCCTTTTCCAGGGCGGGTGCGTGGTATTTGATCTCCTGTTCTACAATTTCCTTCTTTTTGGCCATTCCGTTGTTGGTTTTTTGAGATTTGATTGGTGAATTTATTCCCTTTAAAGGAAAACAAAAATAATATTTTTTTGTGCTATATTTTTTTATTTGTGAATTTTATATTTATATTTGAATATTTAAATGAAGAAACGGTGACGCAAAAAATAATAAAAGGAATTACCTGGGATCACAGTCGTGGGTATGTCCCTATGATAGCGACTGCTCAACGCTTTATGGAAAAATATCCGGATGTAAAAATCACCTGGGAAAAAAGGAGTTTGCAGGATTTTGCAGACAAACCGATCGGGCAATTGGCCGCTGAATATGACCTCCTTGTCATCGATCATCCCTGGATTGGTTATGGTGCGGAAGAAAACAAATTTTTAGCACTGGACAGCTATTTACCACCAGCTTTTTTAGAAGATCAAAAAGCAAACAGCGTGGGAAGATCTTTTGAAAGTTATACCTATAACAATAAGTTATGGTCCTTACCTATCGATGCGGCAACTCCAGTTGCCAGTTACCGGCCCGATCTGATGCAAAAGAAACATTGCAGCCTGCCGGTGACCTTTGATGAAGTTTTAAAAATGGCAGAGAAAGGTTATGTCATTTTACCTGGGATCGCCATTGACACGCTCATGAATTTCTTTATGTTCTGCGTATCTCTGGGCGAAGCACCTTTTACAGAAAAAGAAGCGGTCATAAGTGAGAAAACAGGCTTAGAAGCACTTGCATTATATAAATCGCTTACCGACAAAGTAGATCCGCTTTGTTTTGACCTTAATCCAATAAAAACCTATGAGCAAATGGCAGCTTCAGATGATTATCTCTACTGCCCATTCGCTTATGGCTATGTCAATTATGCCTGGCCGGGATATGCGGACAACCGCCTGGAATTTACCGACCTGGTTAAGCTAAAAGACACCTCTGACCAGCCATTAAGTTCTACTCTAGGTGGCACCGGATTGGCTATTGCCGCCCATTGCCAGGAAAAAGAAATAGCCATTCAATATATAGAGTACGTTGCGAGTGAGGGGTGTCAGCAGAACTTATATGTCAACTCAGGCGGTCAACCGGCACATTTAAAAGCCTGGCAAAGCAGTACAGCCAACCAGGCAACCGGGCAGTATTTTAACGCTACATTGCCCGCATTACAACGTGCCTATTTGCGGCCCCGGCACAACGGCTATATCCATTTTCAGGATCAAGCCGGCAAGTTCATTCGGGACTATCTGAGGACAGGTGGTTCCGCACATAATTTGCTTCAACAATTAAATCATCTTCAAAACAAGGCTCTTTGATGGCTCCTTTAGCAAACTTAATCGTTCTGGAATTTTGCCAGTATATGTCAGGACCTTCCGCAGGGTTGCGGTTAGCAGACTTAGGTGCACAGGTCATAAAAATTGAACGACCGGGCACAGGAGAAAGCGGTCGGCAACTCTCCATTAAAAATCTTTTTGCGGATGACAACAGTATCCTCTTTCATACCATTAACCGTCACAAACAGTCTTATACAGCAGATCTGAAAGCTCCTTCTGATCTTGCAAAAATTAAAAAACTGATTGAGCAGGCAGATGTACTCATGCATAATTTCAGACCAGGGGTTATGGAGAAACTTGGACTAGACTATGAAAGTGTCCATGCCTTAAATCCCCGATTGGTTTATGGCGTAATCAGCGGTTATGGATCTACCGGACCCTGGAAACAAAAACCAGGACAGGATTTACTCCTGCAATCTATCTCTGGTCTATCCTGGCTGTCAGGGAACAGAACCAGCCCACCCGTTCCCTTTGGATTATCTATTGCGGACTATATGTGTGGAACGCATTTAACCCACGGTATTCTTGCCGCTTTAATTCAGCGGCAAAAAACAAAAAAGGGTGCACTCATCGAAGTAAATTTACTTTCCTCCCTGATTGACTTTCAGTTTGAAGTCATAACAACGCATCTTAATGATAAAGGCAGGCTGCCGGACCGCGCAGCTAGTGGCAATGCGCATGCCTACCTGAGTGCTCCCTATGGTGTATATGCTACAAAAGACGGACATCTGGCACTGGCCATGGAGGATCTTCAATTTCTAAGGAGTGCCTTAGATCTCCCGGAAATCACAGATTTATTAGAAGATGCGTTCTTACACCGTGATGCTATTATGACGGCCATTGCTGGTGCCTTGAGGGCGCGAACCACCGGCGAATGGCTTTCAGTATTTGAACCCGCCGACATCTGGTGTGCAGAGGTCCTGAATTACCAACAGTTTACTGACCATGAGGGGTTTAAAGGGATGAAACTGGAACAGGAAATCGTACTGAAGGATGGCCAGCGTCTTAAAACGACTCGTTGCCCTATCCGTATGGATGGGGAAATCTTTTATAGCCAGCAGCCCGCACCAGGTGCGGGTGAACATAACCAACTAATAGATACCCTTTTCAGGCTTTCCTAAAAAATGGTTCCTTATTACCCTATAAAATCACAAATGCTTCTTTATATATTTCAACCCTGCCAAGCATGATTAAACCTTTGAGTGACTTTGTAATTATAGATTTCAGTCAGTTTCTATCTGGACCCGCGGCGAGTTTGCGCCTGGCAGATCTCGGTGCCCGTGTCATCAAAATCGAACGGCCTGCGACGGGGGACATCTCCCGTCACATGTATATTTCTGATGTTGAGATGAACGGGGCTTCTTCTGTATTTCATGCTATTAACAGAAACAAAGAAAGCTATACTGCGGATCTGAAAAAACCTGAGGACCGTGACCGGATAATTGAACTCATAAAAAAGGCCGATGTGGTAATGCATAATTTCCGCCCCGGTGTCATGGAAAGACTGGGACTGGATTATCAGCAGATCCGGGGTATTAAACCAGATATTATATATGGAGAAATCAGTGGCTATGGTACTGAAGGCCCCTGGAAGAATAAGCCGGGTCAAGACCTGCTATTGCAGGCGCTGTCCGGGATGTGTTTTCTAAGTGGCAACGGTGACATGGGCCCCGTACCTATGGGGATATCACTTGTAGACATCGCTGCCGGCGGCCATTTGGTACAGGGGATCCTGGCAGGACTCCTGCGTCGCTCCATCAGCGGCGAAGGGGCACTGATTCAGGTAAGTATGCTGGAATCGGCCTGTGATCTTCAATTCGAATCCATCAGTTGCTTTTTAAATGACGGGCACGAATTGCCAGACCGTACCCAGCAAAATAATGCGAATGCCTATCTTGGTGCTCCCTATGGTATTTATCAGACAGCGGACGGATATTTAGCAATTGCTATGGTAGCCGTAGACAAACTTGGCGAATTGATAAATTGTAAACCTTTATTAAAGTATAAAGATCCTGCAGGCTGGTATACGCTTCGTGATGAAATTAAATCTATATTGAGTGGCCATTTAACCAGTCAGACGACAGATTATTGGTTATCCATTCTGGAACCGGCGGACATCTGGTGTTCTACAGTGTTTAATTGGAAACAACTTTTAAAGCATGCCGGTTTTAAAAGCCTGGAGATGGTTCAGACCGTGACAATGCAAGATGGCTATCAATTTGAAACTACCCGTTGTCCTATTACCTTTGACGGCCAGTTACTATTTGCAGCCAAAGGCACACCAGCCCTAGGTCAGGATAATGAAGCAATAAATGGCTACATGGACGCTGAAAAAACGATCAATATTTTAAAAGGAGCTGTAAATGGCGAAGGAAGATAACATATTCAGGGTGGCTGTTCGCAAATTTGACGCTTTTGAAACAGCGATCAAAAACCGTTGGGCTGAGTTCTCAGCTGCTTCAGGATGCACTTTACAATTAGAAGCAGTCCCTATGGATCTGCCGGAGTTACATCATACGTTGTTTACTAAGCAAGGTTTAAAAAAGGGGGATTGGGACTTGGCCCACATCAGCTCCGATTGGATGGCTGCTGCCTGTGCCACAGGAGCAGTCATCAACCTTGACCAGTTTAACACCGCCCCGGATTTTTATGACAGTTGGCCGGTCGCCTTACTGCGTAGCCAAACCTTTGGAGGCAAACATTTTGCACTACCCTTTCACGACGGCCCGGAATGCCTGATTTACCGTAAAGATTTGTTTGAGGACCCGGCCCACCAGGCGGCCTTTCTTGATACCAACGGTTATCCCTTGCAGCCACCTGCAGACTGGAGCCAGTTCCACGATATTGCCCAGTATTTTCAACAACCCTCCGCTAACCGCTATGGTACTGCCTGGGCTGCTTTTCCAGATGGACATAATGCGGTCTATGATTTTTGTATTCAAACCTGGACAAGAGGTGGTGATTTTATAAATGCGGAAGGCGATCTGGATTTTATGGATCCAGCCATCCAGGAAGGATTGACTTATTACCGGTTACTGGCGGGGGATCCGCTGGCGCTTCATCCTGACAGTCAGAAAATGGATTCTGTAGCACTTGGAGAAGCCTTTACAAGAGGAGAACTCGCCATGATGATCAACTGGTTTGGCTTTGCCCATTACAGCCAGCTGTCGTCGAATGGAGGTTTAAGCGGCAAGATCGGCGTAGCACCTATACCGCATGAGCGTAATGCAAACGCCGTTGCACCTAATTCTTATTGGGTTTATGGAATAGGCGCAGGCAGCACACACCGTCAAATCGCTTTTGATTTTATGCAGTTTGCGACTAATGCAAATTGCGATGTAAACTCCACGCTCGAGGGCTGTGTGGGGTGTCGAAAATCTACATGGAAGGATCAAACGGTCAACCAGCTGGTTCCTTTCTTTCAGAGATTGGAAAGTTTACATACAGGGTCGAGAGAATTGCCGGCTTCCGAGGCCTGGCCGGCAGTGGCTAATCTGATTGATAACATCATAACCCAGGTCATTCAAACTGCCAGACCGATTAAGGTGATTGCCCAGGAGGCTAATCAAAAAGCGGCGGCGCTCCGTCTTCATCTTCCTAAGGATTAAATAAGTTTATGCCTGAACTCTTTTTCTTTTAAATTTAAGTCAAATGCTTCCTGAGATCAATACACTTACACCAAGGCCACTTCACCCGGTACCAATTATCATTATCGGGGCAGGAGGCATTGTTCATGATGCGCATCTGCCTGCCTATAAAGCCGCTGGGCTCTCGGTCCACGCAATTGTGAACCGGACCCGCGAACGGGCGGAGAAGCTGGCCACAGAATTTAATATTGCTCATGTATATACGTCGATTACGGAGGCGGTTGCAGCAGCGCCTGCAGATGTAATTTATGATATCGCACTTATGCCGGCGCAGTACCAGGAGATACTCTATGCCCTCCCGGAAGCGGCTACAGTCTTAATACAAAAACCAATGGGCGAAACCCTTGAAGAAGCTCAGGAGTTACTCGCCATCTGCCGGAAAAAAAAGCTGAATGCGGCTATTAACTGTCAATTACGTTACGCACCCTTTATTAATGCAGCCAGGTCCATTATAGACCAGGGACTGATTGGGGAATTATATGATATGGAAGTAAGGCTGACGACCTACACCCCCTGGGAGATATTCCCGCATGTGGCCGTAAATAAACGTCTGGAAATTTTATACCACTCCATCCATTATATGGATCTGATCCGCTCTTTCCTTGGTGAACCCAGGACGATTGTCAGCAAAACCTTTGGTCATCCGGCGAAATCATTTGCTTCCACCAGGACGACCTCTATTCTGGATTACGGGGCGCAGCTGCGTGCTGTAATCAACACCAACCATGATCATCAGTTCGGTCCGGACCAACAGGAAAGCTTCATTAAATGGGAAGGAACCAAAGGAGCTATTAAAGTTAAAATGGGCTTACTGCTGAATTACCCAGAAGGAACAGATGACCTGTTCGAATACTGTATATTAAAAGAAGGACAGGCACCTCATTGGAAAAATCTAAAGATTGAGGGCAGTTGGTTCCCGGATGCTTTCAGAAATATCATGTTTGCACTAATGCGGTTTAGGGAAGGAAGCGACAGAACACTATCCAACCACGTAGAAGACGTTATTCATACGATGGAACTGGTGGAAGCCGCCTATCAGTCCAACCGGTTGGACGGTCATCATCTGGGTTCTGATTCAGTAAGTTAATTTGAATAAGGGAATTTCATCGATCTAAATTTATTTTTATGCATATTAAAAGTCAATTTTACGAGGATTATGATTTAGGGGAAAGCCGTGATAGTCTTGGCCGTACGATTACTGAATCAGATATTGTATTGCATGCCGGTCAGACAGGAGACTTCTTTCCGCATCATATGGATGCCGAATGGTGTAAAACACAACCTTTCAAACAAAGAATCGCGCACGGCACGCTTATTTTCAGTATTGCTATTGGTCAGACCGCTACCCAAATTAACCCCGAGGCATTTTCCAAAGGTTACGACCGGTTGCGGTTTATTAAACCGGTTTTTATCGGCGATACACTCCATAGTCGCATTACGGTTTCTGGAAAAGCACCTGACAAGAAAGAAGGCTTCGGCCAGATCGTTGAACACGTAGAGGTCTTTAACCAAGAGGATATATTAGTTATGGTATGTGATCACATTTTACTGGCTAAGCTACGGACATCCACGCCTGACACAAAATAATTTTATACATGATAGCTCCTAATCCACTAGAAGGAATTGGCTTGCATGCAGTAGGCGCCGCTTCGGCCTCTACCTGTTATCTTCCTTTCCACAAGACCAAAAGATGGTCCTGGGTTTCCTATTGGCTGGTACAGTCTTTATTTGCCTGGATATTGACGCCACTTGTACTGGCATTATTGACGATCCCGGATTTCTTTGGCGTACTCACCGAGACGCCGGGTAAAATTATTTGGATGACGATGCTATTTGGAGGAATTTATGGATTTGGGGGGATGTCATTTGGATTTGCAACCCGCTATATCGGTTATTCTCTTACCTACGCCATTTCTATTGGCATCTCCGCAGTACTCGGAACCTTACTGCCCTTAATGATGGAAGGAACGCTTGCAGCATACTTTCAGAGGCCAGGCAGCCAGGTGATTCTGATCGGGATGATTGTTGCTATACTCGGTGTCGGACTTTGTGGTTGGGCCGGCTTTAGAAAAGAAAAAGAACTAACGAAAAAGGCAGTCACCTCTCCTTCTGTCGCAGCGTCAAAAAACACAACAGGTGGTCATTTTAATATGCGCACAGGGCTGCTGCTCGCCTGTGCCGCAGGTATTCTCTCCGGTATATTTAATATTGCATTGGAATACGGACAACCCATGGCTGATCTGGCTGCCACCAAGGGCGCAGGGATCTTCCAGGGCAATGCAAAACTAATCGTGGCTACCTCCGGATGCTTTATTGTCAATTTCATCTGGTTTTCCATTCTTGCCTGGAAACAGAAAAGATTCCAGGAATTTTCAAAAGAGCATTATGAGCAACCCGAAAGTGGCAAGCTTTATAGAAATTTACTATGGTCTGCCTTTGGTGGCATATTATGGTGTATGCAGTTCTTCTTCTATGGGCTCGGTCATGTAAAGATGGGGCGCATACAATTTGCCAGCTGGGTCATTCATATGTCCATGCTGATATTTTTCAGTTTTCTGGTAGGCATCGCCAT
>DATJDF010000068.1:0-3846 GCA_035497555.1 Arachidicoccus sp.
GATTTTGCAGGTGGGACTGTAGTGCATATTTCTGCGGGTTGCGCGGCACTGGCAGGTGCGATCGTCCTGAAACGACGCAGATCTCATATGGAACATAAAGAGACTGCACCGGCGAATATTCCTTATGTCCTGATTGGTACAAGCCTGCTTTGGTTTGGTTGGTTCGGATTCAATGCGGGCTCTGCGCTTGCCGCTAATGGCCTGGCCGTTTCTGCATTCGCTACGACCAATACGGCTGCTGCTGCTGCCGGACTTTCATGGATGTTCTTTGATGTATTACGCGGGAAAAAGCCTTCTGTCCTTGGATTCTGCATTGGTGCCGTTGTCGGTCTTGTTGCCATTACGCCAGGTGCAGGCTATGTTGCTATTCCACATGCTATTTTTATCGGCGTAATTGCTGCAGTGATCTCGAATGTGGCTGTTTATTATAAAACAAAATCTACACTAGACGATGTGTTGGATGTTTTCCCTTGCCACGGGATTGGCGGGATGGTCGGTATGCTCCTGACGGGTGTATTTGCTTCAAAAGCTGTAAACCCAGCCGGAGCTGATGGACTGTTTTATGGAAATCCATCCTTTTTCTTTACACAATTAGCAGGGATGGCCATTGTGGTAGTCTTTAGCTTTGGGATGTCTTTCCTGATATTTAAATTTATCAACTTTATTTTGCCACTCAGGGTGTCTGAAGAAGACGAGGCATTGGGACTGGATGCTTCTCAGCATGACGAAAAGTATTTGGACCCTCCGGTTGCATTTCCATATCCCGCTTATGAGCAGGAAGTCTTTTCTGCTTAAGCAAAGGCAACCGCTGGAAACGCTGGTGTTTTTATTCAGTTAGTTATTCTTTGACCAAAGTATCACAGGCCCGGATTATACCGCAGTTGCAACTATGCTAATAGACGCAAAAAAAGACGGTATAATGGGCATAGGGCATCTTATTTTCCAATCCTTAAAAAAATTACGGTATGTACCTCAAATTATTGACGCTTGGACTGTTTTTGATCTTCTCAACGATTCTAATGGCGCAACAGGACAGCGTTTTGACGGAACATGAATCCGCACTGTCATGGAAGGGTTCCGTTGATTTTTACTACAAGCATGGATTGGGTAATAAAGAAAAAGGAATGACCAGCTTTACACAGTCGGACCGGCAGTTTCAGCTGGGAATGGCCAGTGTGCAATTAAAGTATACGCAGCCTAAAACAGATATCGTTGTTGATCTGGGCTTTGGGCCACGAGCGCGCGATTTTTCGTATGCTGATGAAGGAGCCATGGCAGCTATCAAACAAGCTTATATAGATTACAAACCCTTAGACGGACTGGTGCTCACTGCCGGTACCTGGGCGACACATATCGGATATGAACTATTAGATCCCGCTGGGAATCAGAATTACAGTATGTCCTATATGTTCTCCACCGGGCCGTTTTCCAATACCGGATTTAAAGCGGCTTATGGTTGGAAGCAGCATCAGGTTATGGTGGGTGTCAGTAATCCGACGGATTACAGGACGGTACCTGATTCCATGGAGCATAAACCCAACTTTATAGCACAGTATCATTACGATAATGGAAAGGGACTTGCTTTTTACCTCAATTATACTGGTGGTAAACAGGTAGATTCAGCCCGGGTACAGCAATTGGACATGGTTGTAAGCTCAAGCCTTGGCAAATATGTTGCTTTGGGTGTAAATGGAACTGTCGGCTTTCGAAAACCATGGGAAGATGGTCAATGGTTATCTACGAAAAAATGGTGGGGTGCTGCACTCTATCTCAAAGGAACCCTTTCTGACCAGTTCGATCTTGCGTTCAGGGAAGAATATTTTGTAGATGAATCCGGCATTACTGCTGCACCGATAGAGGGTAATGTCTGGTCCAGTACCCTAACGGCTTCCTATAAAATAGGTAATTTAAGGATTATGCCGGAATTAAGAATTGATAAGGTGTCCAGACCCATTTTTGCGGACGGCAAAAGTTCAAATCCCTACCTGCTACTAGCGGCTGTTTACCAGTTTTAGGCAAAATCAAGGCCTGCTGCCGATGTGTAATTTTAAGATTATTTATGGAAAACATATTATTATATAAATAGTTGAGGTTTGGAAGTGCGCGGAGAAATACTGTATCTTTATTTTATACTAGTATTATTTAAAAATGCAGCACCAAGAATTTGAACCTCCTGAGGAGTTGCGCGACGTCATAAAATGCTTTTGGTACAACAAAAGATCATTTGGAGATGGGGGCGCTAATTTCGAAGTCGTGCCTGATGGTTATGCCGAAATTATTTTTCATTTCGGTGGTGGCTGCAGCGTTTCTTCCAATGGAAGTCTGCAGCCTTTGCCGTCTCCCTTTCTGATGGGGTTACTGAATCAGCCTGCTCTATTTTTCTCAAAAAACCAGTTAGAAATTATTGGTATCAGGTGCTTTCCCTGGACGGTATTCGATTTGCTTGGTCTGCCGTCCAGTAAAGCGTTCGGTGTTCAGCTTCTTGAACATTCGATCGCCGGACTTCAACCGGAATTAAGTAAGCTGATCCATGAACAAAAGATAGATGAAATCCTGACCGTTTTGAAACAGTATTTTCTGGACGCACGGCTGGTCAATGGCGTTGATAGTATGCTATTCAAAGCGGGTGCAGCTATGCGGGAAGCAAGCGGCACTATGCCGGTAAGCAGGGTAGCGGCGGCAGCACATACAACAGTGCGAACTTTAGAAAGAAAGTTTAAAGCATCGGCTGGTTATACTGTAAAGGATGTTTCTGGTCTGATGCGTTTTGAGCAGGTAAGAAACAACTTATGGCTTAATCCTGACGTCGGTCTTGCCGGATTAGCGCATGATCTGGGTTATGCGGACCAATCGCATTTAAGTAAGGAATTTAAACGCTACAGTGGCACTACGCCCGCCGCATTCGCCAGAAACGCAAAAAGAGTAAAGCGCGTTATGAGCAAAGATTTTGTCGTGTTTGTACAAGCCTGACCCAGAATTATTGTGGAATTTTGCGGTTCAAACTACAAAATGAAAAATATACATCAACCCGATACATCCGCAATAAATCCAACTATTTACGACGTAATTATCTCCGGGGCGGGCCCTGTGGGATTATTTCTGGGTTGTGAACTGGCACTGGCTGGATGTTCGGTCCTAATACTGGAAAAGACGGGGCTGCAAGCGTCGCCGTTAAAGCAACTGCCTTTCGGGATAAGGGGGTTATCAGCACCTACGATAGAAGCACTTAGCCGCCGTGGGTTGCTAGATGAACTTACCATACACAAGCATCTCAAAAGCCCGCACCAAAATGCCAATCAGGGCGCACAAAGGCAAGTAGGACATTTTGCCGGTATCCCATTTTATGAAAGTGATATTGACCGTTCCCAGTGGACATACCGCCTGCCAGGATCAACTGCTACCAGTTTAATTTCTGAAATGGAGGAACTTGAAACCGTATTTTCGCGTCGGGCTGTTGATCTAGGTGTAGAAATAAGGCGTGGATATGCTTTAACCGGCTTCCAGCAAATGGCAGATGGCGTAATCGTTCAGACAGGGGAAGATGAAAGATCATTTAAAGGTAAATGGCTGGTAGGGTGTGATGGAAGCCGCAGTGCCGTTCGTAAGGCAGGTGGTTTTGAATTTGCAGGTACGGAGCCGGCGTTTACCGGCTACACAACCCAGATTGATATTGCCGACCCTGAGAAACTCAAATCTGGTCGTAATGTGACGCCGTCAGGCATGTACCTGCAATCACAGCCGGGTTACGTCATGATGCAGGATTTTGACGGCGGAGCTTTTCATAGCACAGGAAAGCCCGCCACACTACAACACGTGCAGGAGGTGTTGCGCCGCATCTCGAATACC
>DATJDF010000069.1:0-11423 GCA_035497555.1 Arachidicoccus sp.
CAAAAAGTAATTTCGATCAGTTACACCCTTGGGTAAAAGAAGATCTGAAGCATCTTAAGGCCTATTTTAAAGCCCATGAAAATCCATTTGAAAAAATATCCACTAAATTATACGGGTGGTTTCTGAAAGCAAATCAACAACCGCAGGGATTAAACACCTATGATGAGGTAACTGCCTGGCTATTGGCCTATCAAAAGAAATATGGCCTGCCTAAATAATCGCCTGAAGGACAAATTATGGCCACCACATAACTAAACGAATAAAGTTCTATCTTACGATCTTTTCACCCTTAAACTTCGCCATCCAGTCGCCAAGTGTTTGTGCCTTGTAGTTCACTGCCATCTCTAATCCGGCTTTAATATGGCGATCACGCAGTATTTCTGACTTATAGCCTGCAATCATGATTTGGCCGATTTCTCTTTCCGTTGTTCCCGGCAAAGGAAAGAGTCCGTCGCCGATTAAGGCTTTAGCAGGGGGAGTTGCCACACCCGCCGCCAGTGTGCCATTTGCTACCGCGGCGAGCAGTATACCGATATGATCTTCCCTTCCGGAGGGCTCTATCAACGCGTACGCCGCACCCAGATATTCGTATCGTTCAGTTATTGAAAGGGATACACCCGGCTTCAACAGGACGTCTTTTCTAAAGTGATAGCTCGCAAACATTTCTTTAAAGCCTGCATCTTCGTTCAAGGATGTGGATATTAAAAGAATCAGTCTCATAGCACTTTTCTGCCATTTTTTAAAATGCGAAAATGCTTTGAGATATTGGATAACGCCTTTTTGATCCGCATAACTGCCGTCCATTAGAAAATATTCATTTCCATCAGTCACCGCCTCCTTAAAGGCGTCTTTCGCCTCATAGGACATGGGCGTTAGCGGCTCATCTTGTCCCAATAGCGACAAGATTGGATAGGGCACCCAGGCGTTGATTGCAGGCTGATTCCCGGCATCTGTGGTGGCAGCCTTGCCATTAAGGCTTATCACTTCCAACGCTTTTTTAATCGTATCTATTGCTGTATCAGCGTATACAAATACCTGATGCATCTGCCCTGCCTGCCTCAGGATATCGGCTTTCTGCGTCCGGGCCGTTTTGTTTTGTGCGTTATCCGGATCAAAACAACTTAGTTCGGGGATAAAAAGCCATTTCTCAGGGAGCGTAAGGTCCCTGTTACGACTTTTCAGTACCGGCAAATTTGACCCAACATAAAAAACATGCCCAGGCTGCATTTTTTTGATAAGCCTGTGAAGGCCTATTGTCTGCCACTGCTGCAGCCAACTGATTTGTGAAAGGTTACTTGTGGGCGGTAGTTCAATGACCCATAATGCCACAGATGGATCCTGCAACTGATTTTTTTTTGCACCCTCCGCCAGCGACCATATACGCACTACTTTTCCCGCGCCGTCATAATACCGCAGGATGGCATCATATATGTATTGCACATAGGGATATTTTCTGCGGGCATCACTGCGTATTAACAAAATAGAGGGCTTCATGGTCGCAAAGTTAAACTTCCATTTAAATTTTCCGCCCTATTTTTGTAAACGACAAGAGTCCGTTACTTTTGGTCGTGTAAAAGAAAAAAATATATGAAAGGAGCTTTTGGTTTTCTTATGGTGTTATTGTTATCGGGAACTTTAGCCAGTGCACAACAGGTAAAGCACAAACCCCCTATTGATGGTAATAAATATGTTCAGATTGACGATGCTGATCATGATTTTGGAGAGATCCCTTATGGCCAGGCGGTTAGCTATGCGATAAAAATGAAAAATATCAGTGCTGACACGCTATATCTCACCAATATTATTGTCAGTTGTGGCTGTACCACGCCGGAATATAAAAAAGGAGCCTATGCGCCTGGTGCAGAAATCGATATGACTGTAGGGTTTAACGGGCATGCAGACGGGGCCTTTAACAAAACTCTAAGTGTTCTTTTCCAGGACCATGAAGACCAGATTGTAAAGATCCTTCGTTTCCGGGGCAAAGGCGTGGTGAAGAGATAACCCTCTCAACCCTTACCCTTACCCTTTCCCTTTCCCATTCTTTAAACTTTTAGGGATTTTCTATATCCAATTAGATAAGAACGCTTTACATTTACAGAAACAGATAAATCAAAAAAAATGAAAAAAATAGTATTTGTGGCTTTTCTACTCCTGATGGGAACTTCATTGGTGATGGCACAGGATAAACCCAAAGCATCCCCTGTACCAGAAGCCAGTTTTAATGAACTGGAACATCATTTTGGCAATATTCCCCAGGCAAAACCCGCCACAACCCTGTTTACTTTTGTAAATAAGGCGAAAACGCCGTTGATTATTGAAACGGCTGTGGCCTCCTGTGGTTGTACCACACCTACTTACCCTAAGGCACCTGTTCTTCCGGGTAAAAAAGCTACAATTGAAGTCACTTACAATGCAGAAGCAGTTGGGGCCTTCAAAAAAATGGTTACTGTTAAATTTGCAGGACATCAAAAACCGGTTTTACTGGTGATCGATGGCACTGTTCAATCTAAATAGCACACTGCCCTTGCAGTGCTACTCTTTAAGTTACTAACAATAGATCGTTTGTAAAAAAAGAAGCTTCTCCTTTAGAGAAAGCTTCTTTTTTTATAGGGGTTTTCTGGATGTTTGCCTAAAAAATGCAGGATAAGTCATGAAAATGTAGTTTTTTTGCAAAACGAAATTATATAGAATGTCATCAACCACACAACCCGCCCTATTATTATTAGCTGACGGAACAATTTTTCATGGAAAAGCGTTTGGTAAAATCGGAACTGCCACCGGTGAGATCTGTTTTAATACAGGTATGACCGGCTATCAGGAAGTTTTTACAGATCCAAGTTATTATGGTCAGATTCTGATTATGAATAATGTTCATATTGGTAACTATGGCACAAAGAATGCGGATGTTGAAAGTGAGTCCGTTAAGATCAAGGGATTAATCGGTCGCAATCTGGAAGAAAATTTTTCTCGGTATCAGGCAGATAAATCCCTAAGTGAATACCTGATTCAAAATAATATTGTTTCTATAGCAGATATTGATACCCGGGCCCTGGTAACTTATATCCGGAACAAAGGCGCTATGAACTGCCTGATCTCTTCTGATAATTCAGATATTGAACAGCTAAAAGCGCAGTTAGCTGCCGTTCCACCCATGGAAGGGCTTGATCTTGCCGATGAAGTCACTACAAAGGAAGAGTATGAGCTGGGTAACCCCACCGCTGCTGTCCGGATTGCAGTGCTGGATTTTGGCATCAAAAAAAACATCCTTAAAAACCTGACGGATCGCGGCGCACATGTCCGGGTGCACCCGGCACATACCCCGCTGTCCCGCCTGAAGGAATTTGAGCCAAATGGCTATTTTCTGTCCAATGGACCTGGAGATCCGGCAGCAATGCCTTATGCGATTGAAACAGTGAAAGCGATTCTTAAAGAAAATGTTCCGGTTTTTGGTATATGTATGGGGCATCAGTTACTGGCACTGGCCAACGGAGTCCCGACCTACAAAATGCATCTTGGCCACAGAGGCCTCAATCACCCCGTGAAAAACAGGATTACCGGTCTGAGTGAAATCAGTACACAGAATCACGGTTTTGCCGTAGATGCGGAAAAAATCCAGCTGAACAAAGACCTTGAAGTTACCCACGTTAATCTCAATGACGAAAGCATTGAAGGATTTAGAATGGTTGGCCGTCCGGTTTTCAGCGTTCAATACCATCCTGAAGCTACTCCGGGTCCACATGACAGCCGGTATTTGTTCGATGATTTTATCAGTGCAATTAAAGCAAATTAGGGTAAGAATACCTGGCTCATCAGGGAATGTTCTTTTCTTTTAATTATCAAAATATTTAGGCCTTGTCTTTTATGGACAGGCCTTTTTCTTGACCTTAAACGGACCTTATGCATTTAGAAAACGAATCCCCGCTGGTAAAGAAGACGGCAGCTTTTGTTAAAGACGTCCTTTTAGTTGCTGAAGGTGGCCACGACTGGCAACATATCCAGCGAGTGGTACAGAACGCGCAGCAGATTGCCACAAAAGAGGCCTGTAATATGGAAATTGTATTGCTGGGTGCACTCCTTCATGATATTGCAGACAGCAAATTCCACGGGGGTGACGAGGGGAAAGGACCTGCTATTACCGGGTCATTTCTGGATCGCGCGGAGGCGCCACCACAGGTCACCGAACATGTTGTGCAGATTATCCGCAATGTATCCTACAGTGGCGGTATTACCCGTGATTTTTATTCCATTGAGCTGGCCATCGTCCAGGATGCGGACCGCCTGGATGCACTCGGCGCAATTGGGATTGCCCGTGCGTTCAATTATGGCGGATTTAAAAACAGGCTGATCTTTGATCCAGCTGTCCCACCGGTTAAGTATAGTGATAAAGAAGCCTATAAAAACAATACGGCTCCGACAATCAATCATTTCTATGAAAAGTTACTGCTACTCAAAGACGGGATGCACACAGAGACGGCCAAGGCCATGGCAAAGCAGCGGCATATGTTTATGGAAACCTTCCTGGAGCAGTTTTTTAATGAAGTCGGTAGTCCTGCTTTTAGTATTTAGGGATTAATTGTTTAATTTCACCTTCCAGAAAAAATATAGAACTATGCAGATCGCCATTATCAATGGACCCAACCTGAATCTACTCGGCACCCGGGAACCCGACATTTATGGCTCAGCGACCTTTGAAGATTTTTACCAGGAACTGAAGACCAGGTTCCCGGCAGTGGATTTCCATTATTACCAATCCAACGTTGAAGGTGAGCTCATTAATGAATTGCAGCGCATCGGTTTTCTTTTCGATGGCATTTTGCTGAATCCGGGCGGATACACACATACTTCCGTGGCATTAGGAGATTGTATTGCAGCTATCACTACGCCGGTAATAGAAATACATATCAGTAATATCCACAGCCGGGAAGCGTTTCGTCAAATCTCCCATGTCTCGGCCAAATGTAAAGGCACGATTGCGGGGCTGGGCATGAAAGGTTACGAACTGGGTGTATATCATTTTTTAGGTGGCAACCAGGGATAATGCCATGCTGGCTGTTTTCACCCAACTACCTAACGACAGAAAGATTAAAATAGACAAAGAGGATCATATCCTTAAGATGAATGCGTGAAAAACCGATGCAGGAAAAGCATCTGGTAATTGATCGCATTATTCCAGTACTGCCAGTTATGACCACCGGGCCGCTCGGCGTAATCATGGTCAATCTTGAGATTCTTCAACTTGAGATGCAGTGCCCGGTTAACCCCCAGAAAAAAATCGCTGGTGCCACATTCAAAACTGATGGCCAGTTCTTTATTTTTTAATGTTCCGGCTAAATACTGTGCAGTATTTTGCTGCCAGCGTTCCTGATTGGCCTCATAGGGTCCCAGTACTTTGGCGATATCCCAGTTCTTTGGAAACGGTGTAAAATCAACGCCCCCACTCATTGAAACACAGGCACCAAAAAAGTCTTTATGGCGAATGGCCAGAAATATGGCGCCATGGCCACCCATGCTTAATCCACCGAGTGCGCGTCCGCTGCGGTCTTTGATCGTTCTATAATGCCCATCAATAAAATGAGGCACTTCTGAACTCACAAAAGTCTCATATTTACTGGTGGAATCTACCGGGCTGTCGAAATACCAGCTTGAATAATGCCCGTCCGGACAGACGGCAATGATATTAAACCGGTCTACCGATGCGATAAAATCAGGCGAATTGCGTACCCAGTTCGCATAGTTGCCACTGTATCCATGCAACATATACACTACAGGATAGACCGTCTGGGTCTTGCCATAATCCTCGGGCAGGACAATAACACATTTGATATCTTTATTCATGGAAGCGCTGTGCACTTCGATGGTGTCCACTTGTGCGGCCTGGACGGCCTGCAAGCTTGCCAGCAGCATAGCTGCAGCAACCAGTATATTTTTTAAGCTCATCTTTATAAACAATAAACATAAAAAAAGCAACAATCCATTTTTCCGGAAATTGTTGCTTCAAAAGTTGTAAACAAATAAGGTATTTGTACGCGTTATTAATCCTTTTTAGCCGCTACTTTCTTTGCTTTAGAAACTCTAGCCGGACGGATTTTACCGAATGACCCCATGAAGATCTTACCCTTCTTTGTTTTTTTATCGCCTCTTCCCATTTTTTTCTTTTTAGTGGTTATGATTTCTGCAAAAATGCGTAAAATTTTGCAAGCATCCCTCAAAATTGCAAAAAAATCCGCTATCCGGGCAAAAATAACCCATTTTAGCCAGTATCCAGTCTATTTGCTCAAACAGACCAAAAATGTCGGCAACAGCGCTGGCAGTCCTGTATTAAAAAGAGACCATCCGGAGGATAGTCTCTTTTCGCATTGCTTTTCAGGTCAATTAGATTTTAGAAGACAATTCTTTACCTGCCTTAAAGCGAGCAACTTTTTTCGCTTTGATTTTCAACGGTGCACCAGTCTGAGGGTTGCGTCCTGTGCGTGCAGCACGTTTAGAAACAGAGAATGTCCCAAATCCAACCAAAGTAACTTTGTCGCCGGATTTTAATGTCTTTTGTACAGTAGTCGTAAAAGAGTCCAGAGCAGCATTGGCCTGAGTTTTTGTAATGCCTGCGTCGCCAGCAATTTTAGCTACTAATTCAGCTTTGTTCATAGTTTTATATTTTTTGAGTTAATAACAGTAACAAATTTATTGGCTTTTCCCATATAACAAAATATTTTTTTGATTTTTTTGATTTTTATAAAGCCTCGCTATTGCCCGCAGTATGCAGGTTTGCGCAAAAGCCGGGGTCTTGAGCCGAAGTAAAAATTGCATGCAATATGGCTGAAACCGTTATAAACAGGGCAACACAGCGAACGAAGCTCCCGAAACTATCTATTTATAAGCGCTTGAGGAATATACAACTCTTTTAAAATCTACAAAATTTCTTTTTAAAATGTACACATTTAATGCACAATCTCCATCAGGGTCGAAAAACTGAGCATTTTCGTGCCCCAGCGGGCCATTTGCAGCTGTTGCATCTCAGGCAGATGTAAGGTTATAAAGGCGTTATAGAGGGCTTTACTTTCTGCGAATAACTGCAATGCATAGGTGGGGCCCTCCTGTTCCTCAATGTCTCTTAACCTCAATAACCGGTGGTGGGTAAACTTTCCAGAACCCAGTATATGGGGAATATGGGTCTGTTGCATCCACTCCAGCCATTCACGGTGTATGGTATTTTCGACCTTAATAGTAATATTATATATAAACATGCGTGATGAGAACTGCGATTAATATTTAATTGTAGGATTGAATTGAACGGTTTGGAACTTTTTTATGCAAGTTCCAGATAAATCGGGCAATGATCACTGTGTTTGATGTCAGGATAGATTTCGGCATTGACGATTCTTTCGCATAAATTTTTTGTAACACTGATATAGTCAATGCGCCAGCCCTTATTATTGAGTCTGACGGTTGGAAAGCGCTGACTCCACCAGCTGTAGGCTCCCGTTCTTTCCGGATGGACATGGCGAAAGCTGTCTACAAAACCATTTTCAAAGAATTTGTCCATCCAGGCCCGCTCCTCTGGCAGAAATCCTGAGGATTTTTTGTTGCCTTTGGGGTCATGGATATCAATTTCCCGGTGACAGATATTATAGTCGCCGGTCAGAACCAGGTTTGGGACGGTGGCTCCCAGCGTAAGCAGGTAATCCAGCGCTTCATCCAGCCATTGATATTTATAGACCTGTCGCAAATCACCACTGGTACCGGAGGGGAAATAGGCATTCACCAGGGTAAATTCCTCAAAATCCAACCGAATACTGCGGCCTTCAAAATCACTTTGTTCGATTCCATTACCATAAATCACCTGTTTTGGCGTGAATTTGGTAAAAACCGCCACTCCGCTATAGCCCTTTTTCTGAGCGGAGAACCAATAGGTTTCATAGCCCAACTGCTCAATGGCCGTAACATCGACATCCGACTTTTGGGCTTTTGTCTCTTGTATACAGATAATATCTGCGGGATCGGTTGCCAGCCACTCGATCAAGCCCTTTTTGATGGCGGCCCTGATTCCGTTAACATTATATGAAATGATGCGCATAATAAAAGTATTTTGACGCAAGGTAAATAAGGTTTTTTACATTCGTGGCCGAAAACCATTGCTCCAATGCAATTTTTTTTCTTAATTTGCTTTATTAAAGGATGGTTCACGGTTTTGTTTTAACATTAAAGACAATTGATTGAAAAAGAAAATAGCCTTAGTTACAGGCGGCTTTAGCGGTGAGGCCGTTATCAGCTACCAGAGTGCAGATAATATACTACAACATCTGGACCGGGAACTATTTGACGTATATAAAATAGATATCCAGGAGAAAGGATGGTTTTATACGGACCAGCAACAGAGCTGCCAGACGGTAAACCGGGCAGATTTTTCCATTACCGAAAACGGCAGCCGGGTCCATTTTGATAAGGCCCTTATGTGTATACATGGCACCCCAGGGGAGGATGGCAAGCTCCCCGCCTATTTTGAACTCATTGGATTGCCCTTTACCGGTTGCGATGCTTCCGTTTCTGCATTGACGATGAACAAACGCAATACAGTCGCGGTCGTGGCAGCCGCCGGG
This sequence comes from Arachidicoccus sp., assembly GCA_035497555.1. Lineage (GTDB taxonomy): Bacteria > Bacteroidota > Bacteroidia > Chitinophagales > Chitinophagaceae > Arachidicoccus. The sequence continues at coordinate 8,595 of DATJDF010000069.1, forward strand.
ATCCGGGTAGCAAAATCCTGTTTAGCCTTCAAAGACCAGGAAGTAGACATGGAAGCAATTTTGTCTTTACCCTTCCCGGTAATTGTAAAACCTAATGACAACGGTTCCAGTATCGGGATGTCTAAAATCATGGAGCCTGACCCGGAGAAGCTTAAGGCCGCCCTTGACCAGGCCTTCCGATACAGCGGACAGGTATTAGTTGAAGCATTTATCAAAGGCCGGGAATTTACAATCGGGGTTATGCGGGATGCTACCCAGACGATTGTAACGCTCCCTATGACAGAAGTAGTACTCAAACAGGGTCGGGAACTATTTGATTTTGAAGCTAAATATAACGGTGAGACAGGTGAGATCACACCGGCTGAGGCCAGCGCGGAAATTACGGCTCAGGTGGCTTGTGAGGCCAAAAAAGTATATCAGACCCTGGGTTGCAAAGGCATCGTTCGAATCGATTTTATTTATCACGAATCTGAGGCCTATCCTTATATGCTGGAAGTCAATACGGTACCCGGCCAGACGAAAGAAAGCCTGATTCCTAAACAGGTCGCGGCAAAAGGCTGGACCCTAAAAGATTTTTATACGGAATTAATATTGGCTAAATAGATTATTATACCTAAAATTGTAAGCGTGGCTAAACCAAACACCATAAGACCCTTTATTCTTAACCTGATCATTATTATTGCATTGTCGCTGGTGATCATTTTTGCCTTTTTCTTTTCCCTGAAAAGTATTACACGTCATGGCGAGTCGATCAAGGTACCGAATCTTTTGGGTCTGAATACCAATACGGCAATTTCAAAGGTTAAAGCACTTGGACTTGAACCGGTGGTGCTGGATTCAGTTTTCTTCGATACGCTGCCAAGACTAAGCGTCGTTTCGCAGACGCCTGCAGGTAATGCAGCTGTAAAACGAGGCCGGATCGTCTACCTGACAGTCAACCGTGCCGTTCCGCTAACAGTACAAATGCCCAATCTGGTGGGATATTCGCTTAATAGTGCAGCATTACTGCTCAAGAGTTTTGGATTACGGCTGGGCAGCCATTCCTATACGGCCAACCTGGTTAAGGACGCAGTTGTAAAACAGCTGCTCGGAGACAGCGCCATTGTAGCGGGTACGCCAATACCTATGGGCACTGTCATTAATCTGGTCATCGGCGATGGGTCAGGTAGTCAGATGATGACAGTACCGGATATTATAGGCATGCAATTAAGTGAAGCCCGGGATTATATCAGCTCCATGAACTGTTCCATTGGTGCGGTTACGCCTGATATCGATGTCGTGCACTCAGACAGCGGTTATATTTATAAACAGGAGCCTGCAAAAACCATTGTGAATGCTGAGGGGCAGACAGGAACAGTCAAAATGAAAATCGGGGGTACTATTGATGTCTGGGTAAGCAGCAAACCAATAGCTCCGGCACCTTAGCGCTATTCAATAAACCCTTTTACATTTGAGTACTTGATAAGTAAATTTTAATTAAAACGACAAAACCATAATAAAATGGATCAAATCACCATAGATCAATTAAACGAACGCCTGGAAGCAGGCGAAGACGTCCATTTACTGGATGTAAGAGAAGATAATGAACGTGCGCAGTTTAACATAGGCGGCCGCCATATCCCCCTTGGAAAGATCCAGATGTTTGAAATGGAAGATTTGGAGGACTGGAAAGACCAGGAAATTGTAGTCTATTGCCGCAGTGGTAACCGCAGTGCCATGGCCGCCATGATGTTACAACATGGTGGATTTACAAAACCAGTTAACCTTGTAGGCGGCATGCTTAAATGGGTCGAAAAATATGGCGGAACACTGTAATTTTCGGGCCATAAATTAAGGCCTTAATCAAAAGGTAATTTTTTTGTAAAAAGAAGATGAAGCCTGCGTTTAATTGCGGAAGATGGCTTACCTTAACGTAAGAATAGGAAGACACCGTCAGTACGGTTACTGACGTCAGTTCTTCCTATTAATTTAATAACAGATAAACGCAAATGCTATGAACGTAAACATTCAAACCGTGCATTTTGTCGCTGACGCGAAGCTCACAAATTATGTGACTAAGAAAGTAGAGAAACTCCAGACCTTTCACGACAAAATTATCAAGGTAGATGTCTTTTTGAAGCTGGATAATGTAGTCCACAATATTAAGGACAAGATTGCTGAAATAAACGTGCATGTTCCAAGACATAAGTTTTTCGTCAAATCCTCCTCCAAATCCTTTGAGGAGTCATTTGACATTGCCCTGGACTCTATGGCCAATAAGGTGAAAAGGCATAAAGAAAAAATAGCCGTAGAATAAAAAAGCTACATACAGATAGATTAAGAGACGGGGCCGTTCGTGTGAACGGCCCCGTCTTTCGTTTATTTGAATCAGTATTGGGGTTTAGTCTTTTGAATTGATCAGTCTCATCGCAGCGCCTGAGCCCAAAATCAGCCTTGTTTCTTTGGGTTCGTCATCTTTGCCCCTTAAAAGGTCAGGGCTGTTGGATTACTTGCCTCCTTCCCAAATAACCGCTTCTAATTACCATCCTGCCAGATAACGCCTCCTTTGTTACAACCAGGAACTACCGCATTAATTAACTTAAACAGCGAAAAGTCGCGGTAAAAACGATGAAAATTGAAAAGGATTATTATTATTTTTTTGCCTGTGAAAAAGCTGCAAACCACTGAATATACAGGTGCGCAGGCCAACCCACCGAACTTGCTTTTAAAAAGATGCCATAGCGTGTAAAAAAATATTACAAAAATTTTGAAAAGTAAAAGATTATCTTAACTTTGCAATCCCAAAATAAGGGACTAGTTCTTTCACAGGCCGCTTTAGCTCAGCAGGTA
>DATJDF010000070.1:0-15681 GCA_035497555.1 Arachidicoccus sp.
ATAAGATATTATAATAATTATAATATGGTATTTAGATAACTAAAAAATGTAAGTAAAAATAAACGTATGAAAAAAGTATTTTATTTGCTCTTTCTACTCTGCGGTTTACCGTCTTATATATTTGCTCAGCCTATAACCATCAGCGGCCGGGTTACTGACTCTGCCAGTGGTAGTCCTATTGTGCGTGCAAGTATTGAACTTCGTTCTGCCGAAGGAAAGGTTACAGGAACCCTTACAAACAGTGATGGGCAGTATAAGATTTCGACTGATGCTGCCCCGGCCACCATTATGTTTTCTTATATAGGGATGACGACGGTGACGCAGGATATTAACAATCGGTCTGAGATTAATGCGGTCCTATCGGCTAATAACAGTACACTAAATGATGTGGTCGTTGTTGGATTTGGTACACAGACTAAGGCCACCTTAACCGGTGCTGTCTCAGAAATCTCGGGTAAAGAGTTGGTCACGACCAAAAATGAAAATGTGGTAAATATGCTTTCTGGTAAAATTCCAGGCGTAAGAATTACCCAAACAAGTAGCCGACCAGGTGCATTTGAATCAAATATTGATATCCGTGGGATGGGAGCACCGCTGATTGTGGTGGACGGCATACCCAGAGATGCCGGGTATTTTTCTCATATGAATCCGGAGAATATTGCGAGCGTGTCTGTATTGAAAGACGCTTCTGCTGCCGTATATGGATTGCATTCAGCAAACGGTGTTATTTTGGTGACCACCAAAATAGGAACCAATAGCGGGCGTTATGATATAGAATACTCCGTCAATAGGGGCTGGCAGCAGTTTTTGCATGTACCTCATAATGTAGATGCCCTGCAGTATATGACGCTGGCGAATGAGAAAAACCGGCATAATTTTGCAACAGATTATATGAATTACGGGGACCCAAGCCATCTGCTTTTTAATGACCAGGATTTTGCACCGTTTTTGAATGGCTCCAGACAAACGACCGACTGGTACGACGCTGTTTTTGTAAAGACAGCGCCTCAGGTGCAGCATAATATTACTGTAAATGGGGGGACAGACAAACTCAGATTCTATTTTAATTTGGGCTATATGAATCAAGAGAGTTCTTTGCGTTCCGGAGATATGAATTATCATAAATGGAACTTCCGCTCAAATATTGATGCGAATATTACCAAACGTCTGCATGCTACAGTATCTATTGATGGGTATATGGATCAGGTGTATCAACCCAATACGGACATTTGGGCTATTTATAAAGATGTCTGGATAGAGCGGCCTGACGTGCTAATATATGCAAACAATGACCCTAGTCGGTTAAATAGTTATTTGATTAAAAGTGACAACCCACTGGCGATGACTAATGCCGATATGACGGGTTACAGCAAATATATCAACCGTGAATTTAATGGCAGGGTGTCTCTTTCTTATGATATACCTAAAATTGAAGGACTGACGGCAAAGGCGATGTACAATTACCATTTTCATGAGAGCGACAATGCTGATTATCATAAAGCTTTCAATTTGTACAACTATGATTCTACAACAGGTGCCTATGCTACGAGCGTGCGCCATGCGGTGAATGGAATTTCATCCATACAGCGGGCTTATTACCCAAGCTATAGCGACCTCATGCAATTATCTTTAAGCTATAAACATACTTTTTTAAGTGACCACCATGTTGAAGCGCTGGCTTTGTTTGAAGATGCTTACGGGTATAATGATAATTTCTATGCTTCCCGTGAATTGTCACTGAACTCTGAATATTTATTTGCAGGCAATGCGGCCAACCAGGTGGGCAATATGGACAAAAACGGACTGTTCGACAACGCCAGTCAGGCGCTTGTGGGGAAGTTGAATTATAATTATAAAGGTAAATACCTTGTTGATTTTGGATTCCGTTACGATGGTTCCTCAAAATTTCCGAGTGGAAGCCGCTGGGGGTTTTTCCCATCTGTTTCAGCTGGCTGGAGAATCAGTGAGGAATCCTTTGTTAAAAAGGCGGTGCCGCAATTGACGAACCTGAAATTCAGAGTATCCTATGGAAAGACGGGGGATGATGGTTCTGCTGGTAACTATCCTGCTACCATTGTCGGATATGAAATTCGACCTAATGATTTAGGGTATATTTTTAATGGCTCTTTGGTAAATGGAGTAGCCCCAACGGCTATACCCAATCCGGATCTGACATGGTTCACTGCCAAGATGTTTAATATAGGTCTTGATTTTGAATTATGGCATGGCTTAGTGGGGGGCTCCTTTGATTGGTTTAATCGTCACCGTGATGGGCTGCTTGCGACCGCATCTACCGTTATTCCAGGAACAGTTGGCGCATCCTTGCCCCAGCAAAACCTAAATAGCGACATTACATACGGGTATGAGGCTATAGTAACTCACCGCAACAGCATCGGCAAACTGTCTTATAACATAACGGCTCAGATGTCGGCGACCAAGACACGCAATGGATTCCTCCTGGAATCTCCGGCGGGCAACTCTTACGACCAGTGGAGAAATCGCAGCTCAAACCGTAATACTGGTATTTGGTGGGGAAAGGACTATTTGGGTCAGTTCAAGAGTTATGACCAGATATACAATTATCCGGTAGCGGTTGGCGCAGGCGGTACTGTGCCTGGGGATTACTATTACCAGGACTGGAATGGAGACGGTATTATAGATGGCAACGACGACCATCCGATCGCCTCCTATGGTTTGCCGTTGTTCAATTACGGACTCACCTTAGGTGCAGCCTGGGAAAATATTGATTTAAGTCTGACTTTCCAGGGGGCATCACAAGTATATTACAGATATACCGAGACACTCGCTGAGCCGCTATCCTTTGGCGATGCAGGTACCATGACCCAATTTTGGGACAGGTGGCATCCTCAGGATCCCAATGCAGATATTTATGACCCGTCGACAGTATGGGTGCCGGGCTATTACGCCTCAACCGGTTCGGCGCTTGCTGACGGTACCCGGGCTATACAAGATGCCTCTTACCTGAGACTTAAAACCATTGAGGTGGGTTATTCCCTGCCGGAAGTTTTACTTAAAAACATAGGCATCAAGGAATTTAGAATTTACCTCAGTGGATACAATCTGCTCACTTTTACCGGGCTGCATGATATGGATCCGGAACATCCCGGTGGTGAAGGTGGTGCTGTTGGTAATAGTGTTGATACCTATAAATATCCGATTAATAAAACATATAATATTGGGGCATCTATTAAATTTTAAAACAGGGTATGCTATCAAGTTATAAAATCCAAATAATATACAGATGAAAACGATAAAATATTTATTGCTGATGTTGGTGCTGATGTTTACCATAGCATCCTGCCACAAATTAACGCTTGAACCTAAAGGGATATTGGATGATGCTGCTTTGTTGGGAAACGAAACAGGTGTTGAAACTTATCTGGCAGGCGTTTATATGAATTTACCGATTGAAGATTTTAGTTATTATGTCGATCAGGGCTTTAAGAGTGGAAACAATGACTGGGATGCTTCCAAACACTGGCTGATGAGCGTTGACGGAGAAGCTGTGGGCTGGCCAGGCGGTATTGATGGTGCCGGTGGTTTTGGTTACTGGCCTTATGACCAGATTCGCAAAATCAATACAATGATCGAAAATTTCCCGAACTATAAGGCCGGTTATGAAGAAAAGGCCTATAATGCCTTGCTCGGCGAAGCGCATTTCTTAAGAGCATTTTATTATTTTGGACTGGTTAAAAGATATGGCGGTGTGCCCATTATTGACAGTGTACAAAGCCCTACAGCTGATTCAGCATCCTTAGCTGTCCCTCGCTCCACGGAACTGGCGGTGTATAAATTCATTCAGTCTGACCTGCAATTTGCAATGGATAATATGGCTGCAACATCTGCGCTGGGCCGTGCCAATAAGTTTGCTGCAGCAGCGCTTATGTCCCGGGCAATGTTATTTGCTGCCACTATTGCCAAATACGGAAGCTATACAACTGCATCACCCGATCCGGCTGCAAAAGCTGGTTATGTGGGTATCCCTGCCAGTGATGCTAAAGACTTTTTTACGGCTTCGTATGACGCGGCAAATTTCTTTGATACACAAGGAAGTGGTTATGAGCTGGTTGGTGAAAATGCTGCTGATAAAGAGCAGAATTATGTGGATTTGTTTTTAAATGACAACTCAAAAGGGAATATCCTTATAAAACAATACAGTACAGCGTCCAATTTGTTTTACCACAGTTATGATGGTAGCGTTTCTCCCTCTGGAGATTTCTCAAACTGGCCTGGTTCAGAAGTATACCCTTCATTGGAATCGGTTGAATTATTCCAGAAATTACCCATTGTTAACGCAGATGGCACCCCGCGTCGTTTCGACAATAGAGACCAATTACTGCAGGAGCTGGAACCGCGATTAAAGGCTACGGTCTATTTTTCAGGCATGAGCCTGCGGGGTAACACCTACGATATAAGACGCGGATTTTACCGTACGTATAACGGAACGGCGGCGGATGCACAGGACGGCGTCAGCAGTGCTCCGATTAATGCGACCAGCAATAGAACGATATCTACTTCCCGTTATCAAACGGATCCCGCCCTGGGCGGCGGAGCCGTTGCGGGTAAGCATGGCATGTGGGGTGGGATTGAAAACAATACAGTTACAGGCTTCTTTGTCAGGAAGTATGTGAACTATAAAGCCAGTCAGGTAGAGGCTGCAGGAAATGGCTCTCATCAATCGTGGATCGTTTTCCGGTATGCGGAGATTTTGCTGAATAAGGCAGAGGCGGCGTATGAACTGGGGAAAAAGCAGGAGGCTTATGCTTTAATTGCCAGGATACGTAACAGGGCAGGTGCTACTGTCTGGACCCCAAAGGGTGCCCCTACTACAGTATTTACCGTAAACAGCCAGATCGTTGATGAAAACTTACAATTTATACGGGATGAACGTGGCCGGGAGTTTTTATTCGAAAACCACCTGTGGTGGGATCTCAGGCGTTGGAGAGTGGCTGATAAAGTGCTTAATCAGACTAAACTACATGGCCTAATGCCTTATTTAGTATTAAAGGAGAATAAGTATATCTTTCTCAGGGAATATAACACGGAAGGTAAGACCTATACATTTAACGTACGGTACTACTATGAGCCGATACCTGCAGGTGAAATCAATAAAAATCCTAGTTTAATACAAAATCCAATCTATTAACCTGGTTAATATTGGTATGAAACGGGCGTTAATAATCTTGCCTGCCTGTCAGGAGTCATTAGAATTATATGGACAGACAAAACCAGAATAATCGTGTCTTAGGCTATCTGGTGATTAAAAAAACAATTAAAAATAAACGGATGAAAAAAATAACCTTTCTCTTCAGTATTTTGTCTCTCTGGATGTTATCATCCTGTATGAAGACAGATAATTATCCGGCACCAGGTGCGACTTTTATGGGGACCGTGATGGATAGTGTTACCGGTAAGCCTTTCCTTACCGGGCAGGGTGAAGCGCATATCAGGATTTGGGAAGTGAGCTTTAAGGCAAACCCAACGCCCCAGGACATCCCTATCAAACAAGACGGCACATTTAATGACACTAAATTATTCGGGGGTACTTACGATATGCAGCCTTATGGTGGCGCTTTTTGGCCAACGGCGAAGGATTCGGCCATAAAACTGGATAAATCCCTGCAAAAAGATTTTAAAGTCGTGCCTTATTTGTATGTCGTTGATGTAAAGACGCAGCTGGTGGATACAACACTCACCATTACCTGTAGGCTGAAGGCGCCGATCACGACTAATCTTCCACGGGTGCTGGACATCAGGCCTTTCGTAAGCCTTACACAATTTGTCGGCGCCGGTTCCAGAATTGATGAATACGGTTTGGATAAGTATAAAGTAGATGTCAATAGTAACTGGTGGGACGGCGTAGGCGATATGGAAACAGGCGAAGGAGCGACAACTTATACTTTGCCTGCCTTACCGCTCAAATCGGGACGGACTTTTTATGTGCGTGTTGGTGTGCGGGTGGAGGATACTTATCAACAGTATAACTATTCTGACATCGTGAAAATACAAGTGCCATAAAAACCCACAACTATTTATTAAGCTGATTGAAAGGGGCAAACTTCAGATCCAATCTACTTTTAGTTAGGCGGATACCGGGTACTTATTTTTCAAGTAATTATAAACAGATTTACAATGTACAAATCAGATTCATCTACAAAAGAAGTCTTAAGGACAAAGGAAATAAAAGGGTTATTGGTTATGCTAATATTGCTATGTATAGGGTCCCTGAATAGTGCCCTGTTTGCGCAGGGAAATCCAATTATTCGCAACATCTATTCTGCTGATCCTTCAGCACATGTCTGGAAAGACGGGCGGTTATATGTTTATCCCTCTCATGATGTGGCTCCGCCCAGAGGCTGTGACCTGATGGATAAATATCATGTTTATTCTACCGAAGATATGGTGCATTGGCGTGATGAGGGACAGATTTTGCAGTCCAGCGAGGTACCCTGGGGTAGAAAAGCGGGTGGTTTTATGTGGGCGCCGGATTGCGCTTACAAAAACGGAACCTACTATTTTTATTTTCCGCACCCAAGTGGAGCGGATTGGGATAAGACCTGGAAAATTGGGGTAGCCACGAGTAAATATCCCGCCAAAGATTTTAAAGTGCAGGGTTATATACACGGACTTGAGTCGATGATTGATCCGGATGTCTTTGTCGATGACGATGGTCAGGCTTATTTGTATTACGGCGGCGGTGGAAAATGTATGGGTGGTAAGCTGAAGGGTGACATGGTGGAAGTTGACGGTGAAATGAAGCCCATGGAAGGATTGCAGGATTTTCACGAGGCAACATGGGTACATAAATATAAAGGAATGTATTATCTGTCCTATTCTGATAATCATGACTCGGCCGGCCATCACAACAGAATGCGTTATGCGGTAAGCAAAAACCCCTTAGGCCCCTGGACCTATAAGGGAATCTATATTGATCCAACCGACAGTTATACGGATCATGGCTCGATCGTGGCGTACAAAGGCCAATGGTATGCATTTTACCATACAAGTGTATTGTCAAATAACGACTGGTTACGTTCGGTGAGTGTGGATAAGCTCTATTACAACCCTGACGGCACGATTAAACCGGTTATTTTGACGCGCGATACCAGTGCTGTATTTGATCCGAACTATAATAAAAGGTAGCCGTTAGGGTTGTGCTGTTTATTAGCTCAGCCTGTTTTTAAAAAGCACAGGGCAGGGATAAAGGCTTGAGGGATATATATTCTTCTGCAACCGAGCTTTATTAGATCCTCATTGATGGAGGTGATATAGTTGTATTTGTCGGAGAATACATTTTCTGGTCTTTTGGGTGATATTATCAGATGCCTGACAGGCGGTGCGTGTCACATAAAATATAACATCATGAAGAAAATAGGTCTCGTCTTATTAAGTGCGCTTGTACTTTTTAGTTGTGGCAAGCATCTGCCGGTTGATCGTCCTCCCGGAAGCGGAAGCGGAACTGAGAGTGGGGATAATGATGGCGATGGCGGCGCGCCTGAAATTATCTGGCCGTCCCCACCCGGTGATGTGGTCGGTAAGGTAACGGTCGGTTATCAGGGATGGTTTGCCTGTATCGGAGACAACGCTCCCATAAACAGTTGGTGGCACTGGTCCAAGGATTGGTCTAGGAGCCCGTCGCCGGCAAATGCAGCATTTGGGTCATGGCCTGATGTGACAGACTATACCCATCAATACGGGACGGGTTTTACGAACCTGAACAGCGGTGCTCCGGCTACTTTATTTTCCTCATTTGATGACCAGAGCGTTGATATACAGTTCTCATGGATGAAACAATACGCTATAGATGTAGCAGCCTTGCAGCGTTTTAATCCAAATGGATCAGAGGGCCCTGTCCGAGATAGTGTTGCGGCCAAAGTAAAAAAAGCGGGAGAAAAATACGGGGTCAAGTTTTATATTATGTATGACGTCAGTGGCTGGACCAATATGCAAACTGAGATCAAGGCAGACTGGACCAATAAAATGAAGGCATATACTGCTTCCGGTGCCTACGCCATGCAGAACGGTAAACCGGTCGTCTGTATTTGGGGTTTTGGCTTCAATGATGAAAATCATGCCTTTACGGCTGACCAGTGCACGGATGTAATCGATTGGTTTAAGAAGCAGGGTTGCTATGTGATTGGCGGTGTGCCTACGCACTGGTTACTCGGCAGTTCAGATTCAAGACCGAATTTTCTAAACGTTTATAAGGATTTTAATATGCTTTCCCCCTGGATGATCGGACGTATCGGTTCGATACCCGACGAAGATAATTTTTATGCAAATGTCAACAGGCCGGATCTGGCTTTCTGTAAGGGGAACGGCATTGACTATCAACCTTGCATATTGCCGGGGGATCTTCAGGCTGGCCAGCGCAGACATGGCGATTTTATGTGGGAGCAGTTTTATAATATGACCAAGCTGAAAGTGCAGGGGATCTATATCTCGATGTTTGATGAATATAACGAGAACAACCAGATTGCAAAAACTGCCTCTACCCAGCTTGATGTACCAGCCGGATCAGGCTTTAAATCATTGGATGAGGACGGCACGGTTTGTTCTTCTGACTATTATCTGCGCCTGACCAGAGATGGCGGGAAAATGTTCAAAGGGGAGCTGCCTTTGACGCCACTTCGCCCTACGCCGCCGATCGAGTAATGTTTGTCAGGTATTCAACGGAGCAGACAGCCCCGTTTGAGAATTTATACTTAAATTAAAGAGACGCATGAAATTTATCGCTGTTTTTATTGTTGGCTTATTACCTATGCAATTGCTTTTGGGTCAGCAGCAAAGTAGGACACATGTTCTGAAATACACGTTAAACGGGGTGACCACCGAAATAAGTTTCATAAATAATACAACGGCGCATATTTTCAAATACCGGGGTTCCAACCGACCGGACAAACACAGTCTGGTGGTATTGAACAGTCGGGATGCCCCTGTCAAAACCGAAACATCCATGGGACAGCAGGATAATCAATTCATTATTCAATCTGCTGGCTTAAGGGTTGAATTAAGTAAAATAGACGGCACCCTGCAGTTTTATAATAATAAGGATGAGTTGCTGATAGCTGAATGCCCGGATCAACCTGCAGATCAACAAGTAGATCAACATGGATTTGAGAAAATAGACGACTCCATTACACATGTTGCTGCGTCTTTTGCACTCTCAAACGGCGAAGCAATTTATGGTTTGGGGCAGCACCAGACAGGTGTCATGAATCAGCGCGGTCAAACCATATTGCTACGGCAGACAAATATGGATATTGCGATCCCTTTTCTTCAATCGACAAAAGGATACGGCTTGTATTGGGACAACTATTCGGCTACAATTTACCATGATAGTGCGGGGAAGATGAGCCTGACTTCTGAAGCGGGTAGCTGTATCGATTATTATTTAATAGCAGGTGAAAATGCGGATGCTATCATCGGCGGTTATAGAAAATTAACGGGCACGGTTCCTTTGTTTCCATTATGGAGCTTCGGCTATATTCAGAGCCGTGAACGTTATCAAAGCCAGGCGCAGGTGGTCGGTGTAGTTAAAAAGTACAGAGAGCTGAAAGTCCCGCTCGATGCGGTGGTCCAGGATTGGCAATATTGGGGCGTAAATGATAATTGGAATGCGACCCGGTTTGACAATCCCAGTTTTTCAGATCCTGTCTCCATGATCCACAGTGTTCATCAAATGCATGCGAAGCTACTTATTTCTGTATGGCCTTCATTTGGTGGAAAGTCCAAAATATATCAGGAAATGAACAGCAAAAATATGCTGTTTAATTTTCCGACCTTTCCCAGGATGAAAAGCGTTAAAGTATATGATGCTTTTAATCCGGAAGCGAGAAACGTGTATTGGAAATACCTGAATAAGAATTTATTTATGAAGGGCATTGACGGCTGGTGGCTGGATGCAACTGAGCCGGAGCAAATAAATACGGGTAAGGGGCATGAGCCGGATGCCTTTAATACGGCCTTCATTAAAGATACAAAAACCTATCTTGGCAATTATAGAAGTTTTACGAATGCTTTCCCTTTTGAAACGGTGAATGGCGTTTACACGCATCAACGAGCGGCTTCTTCTGATAAGCGGGTGTTTATTCTTACAAGATCTGCTTTTGCCGGCCAGCAGCGGGACGGTAGCATGGTATGGTCTGGGGACATTACTTCGAGCTGGCAAACCCTGAAAAGGCAGATCCCAGCTGCATTAAATTACTCCTTATCCGGATTGCCTTATTGGAATGCAGATATTGGTGGGTTTTTTTCCGGCACTAATTATCCAGGTGGAAATAAGGATCTCCTGTACCGGGAGTTGTATATTCGGTGGCTACAGTTTGGGGTGTTTACGGCGATGATGCGCTCACATGGAACGAATACGCCGCGCGAGATCTACCAGTTCGGGAAGCCGGGTGATATCACTTTTGATATCATCCGAAAATATATCGGCTGGCGTTACACGCTGGAACCGTATATATATTCAACTGCGTGGAATATCACCGCTAAGAATGCTTCGCTGATGCGTGCATTAGTGATGGATTATCCGGGCGATAAAAATGTGTATGATCTGGGCAGTGAATATCTTTTTGGGAATGCTATATTGGTGGCACCCATTACTGACTCCATTTTTGATAAAACTTCGGATTCGTTGGATCTTGCCTCTACTGTTAAACAGAAAATTTATTTGCCTAGGGGCGATTGGTATGATTATAATACGGATAAAAGACTAGGGGGACATAGGACAATTGTGCAGGCATATACGCTGACAACCATGCCTGTCTTTGTAAAATCCGGCTCCATTATTCCGCTGGCTACAGTGTCGGAGTATTCCTCGATTCAGCACTTTAAGAATCTGACAATAAAAGTGTATCCTGGTAGAAATGCAGATTTTGAATTGTATGAAGATGAGGGCGATAATTACAATTATGAAAAAGGGAAATACTCGATTATAAAGTTTGTCTGGGATGACCGGGCAAAAACTTTGACGATAGACAAAAGGCAGGGTGATTTTAATTTGATGATCAGAAAAAGGACCTTTGAGATAAAAGTAGCAGGACTTAACCGCCTGAAAACTGTTGAATATGATGGCAGCCGTAAAGTTGTTCGTTTTTAAAGTAGTCTTTTAATTTGATGGGAGGCGCAGGGGAGCGTCAAGGGTAGTCCTTTAAATTACATTAAGCAATTATTTCGGCTAGGGTGATTTTGTACCCTTGATGTTTTTTACTGGATGCTTGACTGGAAATAAGCAACTTGACTGAAATTGGCATAAGTTTCAGGTGGTGCTGGTTGACAGGGCTGTATCTGCCGGATACCGCTTTTGGACGCATTTCTTTTGTCTGATTTGCAGTGTATTGGGAGATAATTTTTTATATTTGGCAATCGAATGCACAAAACCGCTGTTTCGTGCTTGTTGCTTTTATTTTAACGGGTCAATTCACTTAAAAACTGAGTCATGAAGTTAATGTTGCACTTTCGCCGTATTTTGTTTTCTACGTTATTATTAGGTGTGGTTTCTAATTACGCTACTGCTCAATCCTATAAATACCCATTTGAGAACCCATCCTTGTCTTTTGAAGAGCGGGTCAGTGACCTGGTGAATAGACTTACCTTAAAGGAAAAGGTGGAACTCATGCAAAATAATGCGAAGTCGGTTCCCCGCTTGGGTATACAAGCCTATAACTGGTGGAATGAATGCCTGCATGGCGTTGCCAGAGACGGTGTGGCTACAGTATTCCCGCAGGCTATTGGTATGGCAGCCATGTGGAATACGCCGCTTATGCACCGGATCGCTACTGTTATTTCAACGGAGGCAAGGGCAAAACATGAAGCGCATGTGCGTAAAGGAGAAAGGGGAATATACCAGGGACTGGACTTCTGGACGCCAAATATTAATATATTCAGGGATCCCAGATGGGGGCGAGGTCAGGAAACCTATGGAGAAGATCCTTTGCTGACCTCCAGAACCGGTGTCGCATTTGTGACGGGACTTCAGGGAAATGATCCCAAATATTTTAAGACCATTGCTACCGCCAAGCATTTTGCGATACATAGTGGCAGTGAGTACAATCGCCATATCTTTAATGCAGTGGTCAGTAAGCGGGATATGTTTGATACCTATTTGCCCGCCTTTGAAGCCTTGGTTAAACAAGGGCATGTCTATTCTCTGATGGGGGCTTATAATAGTGTAGACGGGGTACCTGCCTGCGCCAATAAGTTTCTTTTGGACACGGTACTCAGGAATAAATGGGGTTTTAAAGGCTATGTCGTGTCGGATTGCGGTGCGATTACCGATATCTACCAGGGACATAAATATGTGACGACTAAGGATCTGGCAGCTGCCGCCGCCGTCAATGCCGGTTGCGATCTGACTTGTGGCAATGAATATATTGCACTGGAAGAGGCCGTCAAGAAAGGAGAGATTACAGAAAAACAGATCAATGTATCGGTCTCCAGACTGCTGCTGGCTCTCTTTAAACTGGGCATATTTGACAGTAAGGACAGGGTTGCCTATAAAAATATTCCATTTAGTGAAAACAACAGTGATCCGCATAATGCCCTCTCTAAACAAGCCGCCCTGGAAAGTATGGTCTTATTACAAAACAAAGGTGGTATACTGCCTTTATCTTCCGATATTAAAACCCTTGCTGTTGTCGGTCCTTATGCCGGTGATACGGCGGTATTGTTAGGGAACTATAACGGGCTGCCTACCCGTCCTATTACCTTCCTGGAAGGGATCCGCCAGGCAGCCGGCGGCAATACAAAGGTCATTACCAGTAATTTTATAAAAGGACCGGATAAGGACTATCAAAGCATTAAAAATATGCAGGACAGTGTGCGCCTGCTAGTGGAACATTGTGCAGAGGCAGATGTGGTGGTATTCTGTGGTGGGTTGACACCCGCTGTAGAAGGAGAGGAAAGTGGTGTAGATAAAAAGGGCTTTTTTCATGGAGATCGTACAACGATAGATTTGCCGGATGTACAAAAGGCCGCTTTAAAAGCGCTTAAGGCCAGTGGTAAGAAAGTCGTGTTGGTACTCACGAATGGGGGGATGCTGGCCGTCAACTGGGCGAGTGAAAACCTGGATGGGATTTTAGAAGCCTGGTATCCGGGCCAAAACGGAGGTGCCGCTGTAGCGGATATCCTATTTGGCCGCTATAGTCCGGCAGGCAGGCTCCCCATCACTTTTTACAAATCTCTTGGTGATTTACCTGAATTTGAGGATTACAGCATGAAGGGCAGAACCTATCGGTATTTTACAGGGACGCCTCTATATCCTTTTGGATATGGGCTCAGCTATGCTCGCTTTAACTATGCGCATATAAAACTGTCCGGTAACAGTGCACAGCCGGCAGATTCTGTGACGGTATATGTACAGGTTAAAAATGAATCGAAAGTGGATGGAGATGAAGTCGTCCAGGTGTATGGCTCCGCGGTTAATATTGCTTCCTTCAGGCCGGTTAAAACCCTGCTGGGCTTTAAAAGAGTCCATATAATTGCGGGTACCAGTCAGGAAGTAGCCATAAAATTTGCCGTCACTGAATTAAGGATGTATGATACACAAAAAGGGGATTATACTGTATATAAAGGGGACTATACGCTATATGCGGGCAGCTCTTCTGCTGATAGGGCAGTGACCGCAGGTTTAACGGTTAAATAATGATTGGCATCTTTTAATATGACCATAAATAGGAGCATGCGTAGGAAGCTTCGTATACCGGTAAAAGGTTTTACTAGTCATGGTGTTTTATTTGGGGCTTGCAGGGCAGGTGCAGTAGGGGTTAAACCGGACCTGGTCCAATCCAATTGATTTAATTATTAGTTTAATGATAATGGATTGGGCTGCCTGGAGGCCGCAGATCCGGTGATGGAAATCATAAAGGGGAATATTGGATGCAGTAATAGCTTGGTAAAGGGGAATAGTGAAGGGAGGCAGACAACATGAATAATTACATTTTTAAGCCTAAATACTTTTATATTATGATGAAAGGGATAAACATAAAGGCAAAACTGGCGCTCTTTTTCCTCCTGTTGGCAATATTTACCACAGTGAATTGCCCACTTGCTCAGTCCGCTACAAATGCGGATTACGCGTTTGACGGGAAGATATCCGGTCCGGTATTAGCGCATTATTTGGATAAAGCTATGACGATACAGAGTCTTTTAATCGGCAAGGGAGATTTTGATGATAATCTGCGGATGATTAAATATACCGGAGCCAAATTTATCGGCAGAGCGGTCTGCCAGTGGGGAAAAGAGGCCGATATTGCGCGTAATCTGCAAATGGAAAAGCAGTTGGCGGAGAAAGTGCACGCGGTCGATCCGGATATTATTTTACAGGCTTGTATTTTTGAAATTGTAACGCCGGAGGTTGAAATGATTCCGGTACCCGGGTGGGCATTCGAGGCCTTCGGCCTACAACCGGAACTGAGAAATTTTCGGTATGCAGACATGTTATATGCGGATGGAAAGTTCAAAAACCAATGGGGAAAGGGATCCGTTCCTGATATCAGTAGTACGGAGACCCGGCTGTTCTTCTATTTTCTTGCAGCTTCTTATATCAATGCAGGTATAGAGGGGTTGCATTTTGGCCAGGTGGAACTTATGAATAAAAATGATCAGCAATTGGATTACTATTCCCAGCTCTTAATACTTATCAGAACATATGCACACCAGCATGCCCGCAGACATATGATTATTTGTGACGCACATGTCCCCAGTGGCGGATTCGTTAAGAATGGTAAATTGCTGCTGGATGTACATGCATTCCCGCTCCGAATCGCCGAAACTGCAGGCAAACCCGAAAAGGCACATTTGGCAGTAGGTCATACAGACGCGCTATATTTACGTAGCAAAGGCGGGATAACGCCCAGCGGATGGTCCTGTGATCATCTGCCCTATCTGGTCGAATTTGACAATTACGGCATCAGTAAGCACCCTGGTCGGGAAAATGCCGGTGGAATACCCTTTTGGGTATGGGGATACGACGAGATCAGCTGGTTTGCGAATCAACCGGATGTGTACCGGCAGTGGTGGCTCCGTTATGCTTATAACTGGATTAAGAAAACCGATATAAATGGGCATCTTGAGATGCCGGGAGGACGACAAACGACCTACCCTAAAGACGGCAAACACCGCAAATGGTATTATGCCAACCGGCCTGGCAAGGCCATGCCGGAAGGGATGGGAGATGAAACGGTCATCCGCCAGATCTGGCAAAAAAAATAGCAGGAGTGCCGTTCACATGTTATATTTGTTGGTATGATGGTGCTCCTTTCGGGCACTGAAACAATAATATTTGATTAGAGGGATTGGCTCCTGACAATTAAGCCTTACTTTTTTTAAAATTATGACTATACCGAGAGTCGATGAATTGAAAGGGGACTTAAAGATGGTGATTCCCTTGTTTTCTTCTACATTTGTTGTATGGTTATTGATTGATTAAGGATTGGAATCAAGTAGTCATCCGGAGATTTTCTTTTTGTGCTCCGGTGTAAAGCTTGGT
This sequence comes from Arachidicoccus sp., assembly GCA_035497555.1. Classification (GTDB taxonomy): domain Bacteria; phylum Bacteroidota; class Bacteroidia; order Chitinophagales; family Chitinophagaceae; genus Arachidicoccus. The sequence goes on from DATJDF010000070.1 coordinate 15,512, forward strand.
TTTTTAATTATTGAAAGATGGCTGATTGAAGGAGCGAGGAGTGGAACATTTTCATTTGTATTTTGAATGAACCTGCCTGATACACGAATTATATTATTAGTTATGATAAATATGCTAAACAAAAGCACCGCAAAACTAATCTGTCTATTGCTAGTAATGGGATTAGCAAG
>DATJDF010000071.1:0-1767 GCA_035497555.1 Arachidicoccus sp.
GTTCTATCCTTGTAGAGCGTAGCCGGATACTGCGCTCCTTAAATTCACTATTAATATTCTGACGGATAATATCCATAACCTCTTCGTGGGTATAACAATCCGGAAGCCGGATATCAACGACAAAACTACAAACTGCAGGAACTACATTGTGTGCTTTATTCTCCGTTTCAACTACTGTAACGGTCTGTTTAACTTCTCCCAGCCACTGCGAGCTTTTGGGATACTTAAATGACTCAAACCAACTGATATCTTTCATGGCAATATAAAGGGCATTCTCCCCTTCATTACGAGCTGCATGCCCGGCTTTACCATTGGCAATAGCATCGAGCACCATCAGCCCCTTTTCTGCAATGGCTAAATTCATCAGTGTAGGTTCTCCGACAATTGCCACCCACTTATCCTTTTCGTTTTCAAAATCCGGACGGTGCAGGCTACCCAGAAATTCATAATGTTTGAGTAATGCCTCAATCCCGTTTTTGCCGGTAATTTCTTCTTCCGCTGTCGCTGCAATCACCAGATTAAAGGGTAATTGCGGATTATCATAAAAATGTACAAATGTCGCAATCAGAGAAACCAGGCATCCACCGGCATCATTACTACCCAGACCGTAAAGTCGACCCTCCGACTCTATCGGTGTAAAAGGTGATTTGGTATACTTCGGATTAGGTTTAACGGTATCATGATGTGAATTTAATACGACTGTTGGCTTTAAAGGGTCAAAATATTTATTGAGAGCCCAGACATTATTCAGATATTGTTCTGCAGGGATATTCTTATTGCGCAAAAACGTTCGGATAATAACTGCCGTTTTCTGTTCTTCTTTTGAAAATGAAGGCGTCGCGATTAACTCTTTTAGAAGCTTTACCGCATCCTGGTACAATGTTTCCATTTTATATATTCTTTAGTTTCACATGTGGATTTGCCCCGGGGGCTTATCCTGTTTTTCGATTATTTAATTAGGGTTCCAGTCGTCTGCTTGGACGTATTGGCCAGCAGGTCATCTGCATCGCCAATTAATACTTCACTGACACCTGCCTGGATTGCATCAAATGCATTGTCAATCTTAGGGATAATCCCTTCAAATAGTTTCCCTTCCTGTAGTAATTTTTTGTACTTGGGCTGGTCAATCAGACGGATCACAGAATTATTATCTGTAACATTTTCCAGAACGCCCTTTTTTTCAAAGCAATAAATCAACCGAACCTCATATTGGCCTGATAATGCGACTGCCAGTGTTGAAGCAATTGTATCTGCATTAGTATTCAGTAAATGTCCTTCTCCGTCATGGGTCAGCGCTGCGAAGACAGGCGTAATAGCTTGTTGAAGCAGCGCGGTAAGTAACCGGGTATTGACACCGGCTGCGGTGATATCACCTACCCAACCAAAATCAATTTCTTTTACCGGACGTTTGACGGCCGGGATCACATTCCCATCTGCACCAGTGAGCCCTATTGCATTACAACCGCTTTGCTGCATGCTGGCAACAATTTTCTTATTAACCAGTCCACCGTATACCATCGTGACCAGGTCAATTGTTTTATCATCGGTTATCCGGCGGCCCTTATGATAATTAGGGACCAATCCCAATTGCTCTCCGATTTTAGTGGCAATTTTACCACCTCCGTGAACCAAAATCTTCTTCCCTTCAATTTCTGAAAATAACTTGAGGAACCTTGTCAGATTCTCTTTATCATCAATAACGTTACCTCCAATTTTAACAACAAATAGTTTTTCCATATAATAGTAAAATTCAAAATGCAATGGTTC
>DATJDF010000072.1:0-4644 GCA_035497555.1 Arachidicoccus sp.
ATTATTTTCCGGTCAGGCTAAGGTGAGCCAGTATGTGCTGCCTGAAGCGGGAAGCGTGGGTAATTTTTACAGCAGCTGGGCGGATAATCGTTTCAGTGATGCCAATCCCAATGGTACCTATCCCATTGTCACCGACCGCGCTTCTTCGGCCATCAGTGGTGGTCAATACAACAGCACTTTCTGGTTGAACGATGCTTCTTTTGTCCGGCTGAAAAACGTGCAGTTAGGATATAATCTTAGCGGTGAACTGCTTTCAAAAATAAAGATTGCCGGACTTAGATTTTATGTAAGTGCGTTCAATTTATTTACACTATCAAAAGTGAAAGATTACGATCCGGAAGGAACCAGTGGCAGTGGCCAGTTCTATCCGCAGCAAAGAATTATAAATTTAGGCGTTAACGTTAAATTTTAAACTATTACCATTATGAAATTACAATATAAAGCCCCGATCTATTTACTCTTGGCCAGTGTTATTGGTATTGCTGGTTGCAAGAAAGATATTTTAAGTGTGGTGCCGACGGATAGATTATCTACTGCAACGATAGAGTCAGATACAGCGGTTTTTGAAGCCTATGTGACCAATCGTTACATAGGGGTTAAGTTACAGGATAAAGAAGGAGAGGGCACCCCTCCCGGTTTCGGCCGTTCGTTTGAATATAGTATGATGAGCTCCATGACAGATGAATCTATTTATAATAATGACGATGCGACCTGGCTGATTCAAAGAGGGCAGCTGGCTCCTGAAAATCTTGGAAGTCTGGGCACCATCTGGGGCAGAAGTTACAGAAGTATCCGTGAGTGTAACTATGCATTAAGCATTCTGCCTAAGCTTCCTTTTAGTCCTGAACATAAAAGTCATATTGAAGGGGAACTGGATTTCATACGTGCCTTCAGATATCATGACCTGATCCGTAATTACGGTGGCGTGGTATTAATGGGCGACAAAGTCACCAGTCTAACCGATAATCTCCAGGACCCCGAACTCTTTAAGAGAGCATCCATCAAGGAGAGCATTGATTATGCTGTAGCCCAGTGTGACGCAGCGGCCGCCAAATTACCAATAGATAATGATGGTAACTGGCTGCTGGGCAGGGCGACCAAAGGCGCTGCGCTTGCATTAAAATCAAGGCTCATGCTCTACGCGGCCAGCCCGCTGTATAATGCCGGAACATGGGCGGATGCAGTCACTGCGGCCCAGGCCGTGATCAGCATGCATAAATACGGTATCTATACAGGTGGATATGATAAACTGTTTCTTACCAATGAAACCAATGAGACGATATTTGCACGTTACTATGCCAAAAATGATAACCACGTTCATTTGGAAATTGCTAATGGTCCGAACGGGTATGGCGGCTGGGGTGGCAACCTGCCGATGCAAAATCTGGTGGATGATTATGAAATGGCTAACGGCAAGGCGATTACCGCCACGGGCTCCGGTTATGATCCCACACATCCATACGACAATAGAGATCCGAGGTTTGATTTTACGGTCCTGCATAATGGATCCCTCTATCGGGGACAAAAAGTAGAAACATTTATTCCTGGTGGTAAAGACAGTAAGGACGGGCCGGATAACTGGAACACCTCTAAAACCGGGTACTACCTGAGAAAGTTCATGAATGACGCCTATCCGCTACAGAATCCCTGGGGCAATGCCGGGTTTCAGCCATGGATTTATTTCCGGTATGCAGAAATCCTACTGAATTTTGCAGAAGCGGCGAATGAAGCTTACGGTCCTGACGTGGTTCCGACCGGTTCTACGCTATCCGCCAGGACAGCGATAGATCTTATCCGTTCGAGGCCGGGTGTGAATATGCCGGATCTGCCAACCGGGTTAAGCCAGACGGCGATGCGAACAGCAGTCCGCTATGAACGCCGGGTAGAAATGGCCTTTGAAGAGCAGCGTTTTTACGACGTCCGCCGCTGGAAAATCGCTGATGTGACCGAAAATAAACCTGCAGGCGGAATCATTGTGACAAAAAATGGGGATGGTAGTTTTACCTATACCCCTAAAATAGCACTCGATGGCCGCAGTTTTGCTGATAAGCATTACTGGTTGCCGATTCCAAGAGCGGAAATACAGGCATCTAATAATCAGCTGGAACAAAACTCGGGTTATTGAAAGTAGAGATGATTTGAGAAGGAAGGTAACCAGGCCTTCCTTCTTTTTTACGAATAAAAATAATGTTACCTGAGTAGAATATAGGGATGGGAACTCGCTCCCGTTATGTCAGAAGTCAGAACTGCGACGCTGGCTTTTGCACTGAATTGGATTTCTGATTGGTATCTTCGTTAGGTTTAAAGGCTCGTGGATTAACCCAACCAAAAGCGCACATAAATTTATTTATAAACATGATCTATTTTTTACGTATTGCCGAACGGACTTTATTTTTTTCATCAAGTATTTTTTTGTTGGTGTTGGCTGGTAACAAAGTAAGTGCACAGCAGTATAAACCATTGCAGCAAAGGGACACTTTAAATGTCAAAATCAATTTAGAGGAAACTTTTCAGACCATTGATAACTTTGGCGCTTCTGACGCCTGGTCCTGCCAGTTTGTAGGTAACTGGCCGGATGCCGGGAGAAAACAGGTTGCAGATCTGTTGTTTAGTCAAAAAATAAAAAAAGACGGCTCCCCCAAGGGAATTGGATTGTCGCTTTGGCGTTTTAACCTGGGAGCAGGCAGTGCGCAGCAGGGCCCAGAGAGTGGCATTCGTGATGAGTGGCGTCGCGCAGCAGGTTTTTTGAGGCCTGATGGCCATTATGACTGGAAGGCACAGTCGGGACAACTTTGGTTTTTAAAGGCAGCGCGCAAAAGAGGGGTGGAAAAGTTTCTGGCGTTCACAAACAGTCCTCCGGTGCAGATGACCAAAAATGGCAAGGCTTATGCGGACAACGGAAAAGTAAATATCTCTGCAGCTAAATATCCGGATTTCGCTGATTTTCTTACACGTGCGATAAAGGGCGTTTCCAAAGAAACCAGGGTGAACTTCGATTACGTCAGCCCGGTGAATGAGCCGCAGTGGGAATGGAGTGATGGCGGTCAGGAAGGCTGCCCTTATGCCAATACTGAAGTCGCTGGTCTTGTAAGGTCTATCAGTAAGTCTTTTGATAAAGCAAACTTAAATACAAAAATCCTGATTGGAGAAGCGGGTAAGATTGATTATTTATTTATGTCTGGAGATAAGCCGGGAAAAGGGAAACAGATTCGGGATTTTTTTGATGTCGGTTCTAAAAATTATATAGGGGACCTGCCCGGAGTAATGAATGTTATTTCTGCCCATAGTTATTTTACGACCTCGCCCACGCAGGCAGGAGTGAAATCCCGCATGATGCTCAGGGACAGTGTGGCTGACGTTAAAGGGCTAAGCTACTGGCAATCCGAATACTGTGTACTTGGAGATAATGCTGGAGAAATAAATGGGAACAAAAGGGACTTGGGAATTAATTCGGCACTTTATGTTGCAGGAGTGATCCATATGGATCTGACAGTTGCCAATGCGGCTGCCTGGCAGTGGTGGACGGCTGTTTCTGCCTATGATTATAAAGACGGGCTGGTTTATATTGATAAGAAAAAGGATGGAGGAAATGTCTATCCCAGCAAAATACTTTGGGCGCTGGGTAATTACAGTCGCTTCATCCGGCCGGGAGCCGTAAGGGTCGCTACCGGGTGGCAATCTGTTGTGGACTCGGCGGAAAGTAAGCCGCTGCTCGTATCGGCATTTAAAAAGGGAAAGGATTTTACTGCAGTATTTGTCAATCGGGGTTCAACGCAAAAGACGGTTCACTTAAGTTTTGCTAGGCATCATGTGAAATTTAAAATGGCATTTATAACCTCATCTTCTGATGCACTAAAGGCAGTTAGGATGAAAGGTGATCTACAGATTTTACCTGCTAAGTCTATTGTGACGCTGACAGGCCGGATCCGCAAAGCGAATAAAGATTGAATGCTTAGATATTTTTTTAAAGTTTCTTTTAAATTTATAGTATCATGAAAACTATATGCTGGCTATGGGTAGTCTTGATTTTTAGTCTATGGTTACCCGGTGCCCCTAAGGCACAGGAAATGGCCATTGGATTAGCGGGAAAGGATCAGCGTAAAGCCGTGGGTGTTCCAGAAATCTTTAATAATGACTGGGATTTCCATAAGGGCGATATCGCAAATGGCATCCTTGCAGTTGAGTCAGAAAAAGATTGGCGAAAACTTAACCTTCCACATGACTGGAGTATTGAAGGGCCCTTCAGTGAGGAATGGGCAAGTGCCACTGCCTATCTTCCAAGTGGTATTGCTTGGTACAAAAAAACTTTCAAAATGGATAGGCACTGGAAAGGAAAGCAAATACAAATTTATTTTGACGGGGTCTACAAAAATAGTGAGGTTTGGATAAATGGCCATTTTTTGGGCAAACGACCTAACGGCTTTATACCCTTTTACTATGACCTCACTCCATATCTGAAATCTAGAGGAGAAAATACGATCGCTGTGAAAGTGGACCACAGAGAATTCGCGGATTCAAGATGGTATACCGGTTCCGGTATTTACCGGAACGTTTATCTTATTGTTCAGAATCCGGTACATATTGGTCTCTGGGATGTCGCTTTTTCTACGCCGAAAGTGTCAAAGGAAGCAGCAACGGTGAAAG
>DATJDF010000073.1:0-10758 GCA_035497555.1 Arachidicoccus sp.
ATCAGCAGGGTTCCTGTAAAAAAAGAGTGTATAGCATTGCAGCTATACACTCTTTTTTTACAGGTTTCATGATTTAAAGGATCTTTCCAATATGCTTAGTTCGCATTTTGGAAATCCTTACGGATAATATTGAGTGCTCCACCATGTTTGAACCATTCAATCTGCTGTTCATTATAGGTGTGATTCACTTTGAAATTTTCTGAAGTGCCGTCTGCGTGGTGTAACACGATGGTCAATTGTTTGTCTGGCGCAAACTCCGTCAAACCAATAATATCTATTACATCATCTTCTTTGATGATGTCGTAATCCGTTTTATCCTCAAACGTCAATCCCAGCATGCCTTGCTTTTTCAGATTGGTTTCATGAATACGGGCAAAGCTTTTGGCCAGTATTGCTCTTACGCCTAAGTGACGCGGCTCCATGGCAGCATGTTCTCTGCTGGATCCTTCTCCATAGTTCTCATCGCCTACGACGATAGAGCCAATTCCCGCTGCTTTATAAGCACGTTGGGTATCCGGAACCGGGCCATACTCACCCGTCAATTGGTTTTTAACACTGTCCGTTTTTTCATTGAAGAAATTGACGGCGCCAATCAGCATATTATTAGAGATATTATCCAGATGGCCACGGAATTTCAACCATGGACCTGCCATAGAGATATGATCCGTCGTACATTTTCCTTTCGCTTTGATCAGGAGCTTGAGCCCTTTAAGATCTGTACCTTCCCAGGCGGCGAATGGTTCTAATAACTGCAAGCGCTTAGATAAGGGGGAAACCTCGATCTGAACACCGGATCCGTCTTCGGCAGGAGCCTGGTAGCCAGGGTCCTCGACATCAAAACCGTTTTTAGGCAATTCATCACCGGTAGGAGGATCCAGTTTCACCTGTTCGCCATTTTCATTTGTCAGATAGTCCGTAATAGGGTTAAAGGTCAGACTGCCGGAGATGGCAATGGCTGTAACCAGTTCCGGAGAGGCTACAAATGCAAAAGTATTAGGGTTGCCATCTGCTCTTTTTGCAAAGTTCCGGTTAAAGGAATGCACGATGGTGTTTTTTTCTTTCTTCTCCGCACCTACTCTGTCCCACATCCCAATACAGGGACCGCAAGCGTTGGTCAGGATTTTCGCACCAATCTGTTCAAAAATTTCCAGGAAACCATCGCGGCTGACAGTGTAACGGATTTGTTCAGATCCCGGATTAATCAGGAATTCTGATTTAGCTTTCAGGTTCTTTTCTGATACCTGTTTGGCCAGAGAAACCGCACGAGACAAATCTTCGTATGAAGAGTTGGTACAAGAACCGATCAGACCCACTTCTACACGTTCCGGCCAGCCATTCTTGTCGGCAACTTCCTTCATTTTGGATATTGGAGTAGCCAGGTCAGGGGTGAATGGTCCGTTCAGGTGTGGTTCCAGTTCAGACAGGTTGATTTCAATCACCTGGTCAAAATATTGTTCAGGATTAGCATAAACTTCGGGATCACCTGTCAGATGTTCTTTGATGGCATTTGCAACATCTGCTACTTCTGTTCTGCCGGTTGCGCGCAGGTAACGGTCCATTGAATCGTCATAGCCAAATGTAGAGTTCGTAGCGCCAATCTCTGCTCCCATATTGCAAATGGTCCCCTTACCTGTACAGCTGATGGAAAGTGCGCCTTCGCCAAAATACTCGACAATGGCTCCGGTACCGCCTTTAACGGTCAGTATACCGGCCACTTTCAATATAATATCTTTAGGTGCTGCCCAGCCATTGAGTTTGCCGGTGAGTTTGACACCGATTAATTTAGGCCATTTGAGCTCCCATGGCAGACCTGCCATGACATCGCAGGCGTCTGCTCCACCAACACCGATGGCTATCATGCCAAGTCCACCTGCGTTTACGGTATGTGAGTCAGTACCAATCATCATTCCACCCGGGAATGCATAATTTTCCAAAACTACCTGGTGGATAATACCGGCGCCCGGGCGCCAGAAACCGATACCATATTTATTAGAAACAGAACCCAGAAAATCAAATACTTCTTTACTTTCCTCTTTTGCAAATGCCAGGTCTTTAGCGGCTCCTTCCTTGGCGATAATCAAATGGTCACAGTGAACAGTAGAAGGAACGGCTACTTTTGGACGTCCGGCTTGCATGAACTGAAGCAGGGCCATTTGGGCAGTTGCATCCTGCATCGCCACACGGTCAGGTGCGAAATTGACATAATCATGCGCTCTTTGAAAGGCCTTTACGGGCTGATCGCTGTGTAAGTGAGAATAAAGTACTTTTTCGGCTAACGTTAGTGGAGTGCCAGTAATGGCGCGTGCTTTTGCAATTTTGTCCGGTAGTTCACTATAGACCTTTTTGATCATTTCGATATCAAAAGCCATAACATATAAATTTAAATAGAGTGATATAAATGTCGTGCGAAGTTACTTAATATTGGTGGATTTAAAAAAGATGCCTTTGTTAATTTTGGTCAGGCTAAATAAAATTTTTGCTTTCCCAAATGTTTTTCATAAACGGTTGTAATTAATAAAAAGGAGTTAGAAAGAGCTCAATTCGTATTTTGAAAGGCATACCGGAGATTTTGCTTAGCGCCTGAGAACCAGTAATTAGAGGTATTATATTGTGATCATGGGGATTCAGGCACATTTTGTGTCTATAATATAGACCTGTTGGATAAAAAGTGGACTTGATTATTTGATGAAAAATGTATATTTGCATAGCATGCTGTCAGCGCCGAGCCGGATCCTGCTACTTTCAAAGGCCAACAGGGCTTAAGATTTGGGTGAGCGTAACAGCTAGAAGTTTTGCATCTGAGCTCCATGAAGGTATTAAACCTTAAAAGATGGTATATTCCATTATAATTGAGCTCAATAAAATTGCATGATAAAATGAACAGATTCAGAAGTTTTATTGAATGGCGCGCCTTTGGGGTCTGCGCTGCAATTGGCAATAGATTGGGTATAGCCAGTTCCAGAATCCGGTTATGGTTTATTTATATATCCTTTCTGACCATGGGATCACCGTTGATTATCTATATGGTAATGGCGTTCTGGATGAATATTAAGCGATATGTGTTATTCGCCCGCCGAAATCCATTAAAATATTCTGATTAGTACCTGCATGGCAACTTCCTTCATAGTTGCATCCGACATCAATACACCAACTATTTGACTGACACCCGCATTGTATCCGGGTCATGAAGCGGATAAAGCAGTAATCGAAAAACGCCCTTACTTACAACCTTTAATAAAGTATATGATAAAAATTTTCAAATTGATGCCTTTGGCTGTCTTTGTGGCTGCCATTTGCATTTCTGTGTCCTGTAAAAAAGTAGTGGACAATAATGGCGGCGGAGATGGCGGTGGCCAAAAATTAGATACCGCAAATTCGACGGTCTATGACCGCTTGTATGATTCTCTTTATTTGTATGCACAACAAACTTATTATTGGAACGATCAGCTTCCAACCTATGCTGATTTTTTACCCCGACAGTATAAAAATGCAGATACCCTGAAGGGGCTTGCAGAGGAGCAATACCAATTGACTCGTTTTCCTAAGGACGGCTCCGGTAATCTTTATGAACAATTATATCGTTATGTCCAGAACCCCAATACAGGGGCAATTAGCCAGGTGCCGGATAATACAGCTGCTAAATATTCTTATATTCTCAAAACCAGTGAAACAGTCAATGGCGGTGCCAGTGATTTTGCCAGGTTCGGTAATGACCGCAATAAATTCCTTAAAATGACTTTAGACGGCAAGGATAGCAGTCTTGGATTTATTCCGGGTCTGATAACAATAGGTGCTAAGAGCACTTATGCCAATGTTACTGTTCAATCCGATTCCACCCTCTGTATTGTACAGTGGGTGACCAACGGATCACCTGCATATCAGGCCGGGTTGCGACGTGGTAGTCTGATCGCAAAAGTGAATGGGCGCAGTTTAACGGATATGACAGACGCTGATGTAGATTACCTGAATGACGCGATCAACGCAAAGTCGATTATCCTTACCGTTCGCGATGGGGACAGTGGAATAAAAACCAAGAATTTATCTTTTTCACAGAAACTCTATACGTTTAATCCAATTTTCAAAGACACGACACTTACAATTGATGGTAAGAAAATTGGGTATATAGCCTTCCAGACTTTTAGTTCGAATGCCGGTCCCTTGCTTGACCAGGCATTTAAAACAAAGCTGAATGGCGCAACTGATCTGGTGGTGGATCTCAGGTATAATGGTGGCGGTTATGTTAGTACTGCCGAGCACCTGGTTGATCTGATTGCACCAACTTCGGCCAGTGGAAAAGTGATGTATACTGCCTATTACAACCAGATGATGGTGAATAAAAAAGCGCCAATTCTTAAAAAGGTACCTTTAGATTATGATAATCCGGGGGACGGTACCTGGTTCGATCTCGATTTAAAACCCAGTGCCGACAATGAGAACACGACCGCAAAAATTAATAAATCCGTAGGCGGTGGTGGACTGGGAAATTTGAAAAACGTCTACTTTATCGTATCCAGCGGTACGGCATCGGCCAGTGAATTAACGATCAATAGCTTAAAGCCTTATCTGGGTGTCAAACTCATTGGTGCAGGTTTTGGTGACGATGGTAAGCTGACCTATGGCAAACCAGTTGGATTTTTCGAAATCCGTATAGGCAGCTATAGCATGTGGATGCCTAATTTTGAGACCCGCAATGCAAATGATGAAGGCGGTTATTATAAAGGTATGTCTACAGATTATGCAAAATTTGATGATATCGCAAATGATTTTGGGGATAAAAAGGAAGAGGCTTTTGCGCAGGCCATTGCGGTAATTACCGGCAATACTGCTGCAGCCAATACAATTCGTCAATTGGCTGTGAAGCGCGCTGTACTGCGTACAGAGAGTGTTGGGAAGGTGATTAAGACAAACAATATGGTTATTAAACCTATTCGGTTACATAGATAAGATTTACCGTATTTTTGGTAACCTTAATAAAAACCCACGTTACACAGGTCGTAGCGTGGGTTTTTATTATATCTTATGTCGTGAGGTGTTTTAGTTTTTGAGAATTAATACATTCCTGGCAAAAGTCAAATTCGAAAAATGAGCGTATAAAACAGAAAAAAGGATCTCCAATTATTAATTGAAGATCCCTTATTTTTTGATCAAAAACCAGGTCCAAAAAGGTATTTAAGAAAACTTCTTAGCGTCTTCTAAAAATTTCGCCAGGCCAATATCGGTCAGCGGATGTTTCAGCAGCGCAAGAATGGATTCAAGTGGTGAAGTAACCACGTCGGCACCCGCTTCAGCACATTGAATGATATGATTAGCACTGCGGATTGATGCAGCCAGGATTTCAGTTTCATAACCCTGTACAGCATAGATTTCAGCGATCTGAGATACCAGATTTATTCCTTCCCAGCCACTGTCATCAATACGTCCGATAAATGGAGAAACGTAAGCAGCGCCTGCTTTAGCTGCTAAAATAGCCTGGCCAGCAGAGAATACAAGCGTACAGTTGGTACGGATACCATTGTCTGTAAACCATTTGATGGCTTTAACGCCGTCTTTGATCATGGGAACTTTGACAACAATGTTCTTGTGAATAGCTGCCAGCTTTTTACCTTCTTCAATTATTGTTTTAAAATCTGTGGTAAGGACTTCGGCGCTGATATCACCGTCGACGATTTCACAAATAGTTTTGTAGTGTTGAAAAACAGCATCATGGCCTTTAATGCCCACTTTGGCCATAAGGGATGGATTCGTGGTTACACCATCCAAGATACCTAAATCATTGGCTTCTTTAATTTGTTCCAGATCCGCCGTGTCGATAAAAAATTTCATCAGTTTGTCTAATTTAATGATTGGTTAGAAATTCAATTGATTCGCTTATTATAATTTTTTCAGCCTTGTAAAGGTACGCAAAAATTAAAAAAGCCCTTAATAAGAAAAAAATATTTGCAATTAGTTGTTATAAAGTTAAAGAGGCTGCTCATAAAAGCCGGAAAGACAGCCGCTTTCTGCATTCAGCCTCATTATTACCATCAAAAATTGCCACACAGATTGACTTTAGCTTAAAAGGTACCGAGGCAAACGGTCTTCCAAATACCAGAAGAATAAGAGGTAAGGATAATAATTAAGGAAGAATGGAGGCGTGAATTGAGCGGATAAGCATTTTTAAATAGGAGACGCGCAATTTTTTTAAAAAAGGCAGGCTACTTACATCGCACCGCTACAACCACTTACTCTTGCTGCCTTCCGGCCCTGGGAGGATTCAGTAGGAGCTGGTCGTGTAAGACCTGCCGGCTGCAAAAGTAATCAATTCAAATTGACTTCCAAATTTTAGTGGGTAAATTAACCGATAAATTAGCAGCTATTTGCATAAAAAAGCCTGACAGGTTCATCCTGTCAGGCCTTTAATAAATTTAAAGGTGCTTACCAGCATCAGTTCCAAAGAGCTGGACGCATATGGGTACTTTGGAGACCCGTACGTCAGTCTTTAAAATTCCTTTTTTGCAGTGCCATCAGCGATTGCTTTAAGTGCATTAGTTTCACTAAGAATTGCACTCATTTTATTACCCTTACCGTCATTGCCTTTCGCAATATACCCGCCACGTGCCGTTTTAGATACAACAGCATCATGCATCGGCACATTTTTTTCTTTTGTTTTCAAACAATAAGCCTTAATAAATTTTGAAGTGTCCATCATCTAATTTTTTGATTTAATAATTGGGCTGTCTATGATCTAAGTGAATTAAAAACGATCTCGTAATACACTTATAATGATAAATGTAAGTACAATTTGGGAATATTCTGGTAAAACCAGGGAGTTTTTGGTCAAATTTGCAATTTCAACCCTAAATCGACTCCGGACGGAGGGTTAATTATCCAGTAAATTCAGGTGTAACTGATTGAAATTCTGTAAGGAAGAGAGTTTTAAGTCCGCCGCCGCCCACCGTGGCTCCTTATAGTGTTCATACCCTGGAACAACCACACAACGCATCCTGGCAGCCTTGACGGCAATCATCCCGTTAAAGGAGTCTTCAAAGCAAATACAGCTGGTCGGAGTACTGCCGAGCGCACCTGCACAGTCTAGGTAAACCTGCGGATGTGGTTTGCCATTTGGCAGGTTGCCTGCAGAAGCAATAGCGTCCAGGTAGTTCGCAATGCCAAGCTTTTCGACTACCATGTCAATAAGCGGGAGCGAAGAGGAGGAGGCGATGCCAATTTTAAAGTTGAGTTGTTTAAAGAAGTCTATTATATACCCGACACCTGGCATGACGAGTCCTCTTTTGTCTACTTTGTCCATTACAGAGGCAAGGATCCTGCTTTCTGCAATGGGATATTCACTTATATCAATGGCGTGCCGGGACAGCCACCATTCAGAAAATTCACGGGTACGCAGGCCCGTTGTTGTGGCGTACTGTTCATCTGTCAGTGTGATATTATAACTGGCAAAGATCTCCTGTGCTGCTTCTTTCCAAAGTGGTTCACTGTCAATAAGCAATCCATCCATATCGAAAATGACCGTGTTTAAATGCATATAAACGCTATTTTTAATACGTAAGTGATGCGGGCTCAAGCCGCGTATAATGAATATCTAAGTTCAGGTTCCAGTCCGGATTCTTCCACTTCAGTCGCCCTGCTCATCTAACAGGTTTTTGCTATCCCTTTCCGGTTGAAAGCTATGTTTCCACCGGCGATGACTCCACAGGTAATTCGGGGGATCTTCCCGAATTACTTTTTCAAAAAATGCGACACTTTTACGGGTAATCTCCCCACGGGGTAATTCCCTTGCTGCCCTTGTTAATAGCTCAAGATGGGTCGTATAATAGCCACGCTTAATCCGCTTAATCTGGCAAAGGACCACCGCATTATTAGCCATCCTTGCATTGGTGTCGGGGCCCCTGGTAAAGGCGGTGCGTCTGCCAAAGAATTTCAGCCATACGGCTCCTTTAATAAAACGGGGATTCTGATCGGCAACTAAAACAAAAGATTTCTGTTCCAGTGCGTAAGGTTTGTATTGCTCCTTGAATTTCTGGCTGTCTATCAGGATCGTACCAAAACGGGACCTGATGGTGTGCATCAGTCTTTCTGCAATGGGACTACTGACATGTGCGTAGACGACGAGTTGTTTCAGTGGATTAATCTGGGCATAAGCCAGATTAGACCATTCCCAATTAAAATAGTGACCCAAAACAAAATCAACACTAAGTCCTTCCTTATGCAGTTGTTGCATAAAGGCAATATCACACTTAAAACGCTTTTGAACACTTTGGGGAGGGAGGGAAATAAGTTTCAGCAGTTCAATAAAATTATCAGAAAACCGGTAATAAAACGCCCGGCAAATTTGATCGCGTTCCTCCTCGGTCTTTTCAGGAAAGGCGATTTCCAGGTTACTTTGTACAACATCTCTTCTATATCTTACCCATTTATACAGGATGAAGGCGATCAGGTCACTCAGTCCATACAGCACCCGGAAGGGGAGCAGTGAAATCAGATATAGTAATCCATAAATGAGATAGTACATGGGCACTTGAAAGCTTTTTACCGGAACCAATTGCCTTTATGGATAGGTAAAGTTAATTTTACCTCATTTTTTACTATCCACCAAGGGGGCCGCTTAGCCAGTTCGGCTAAATGCAGCAAATATACAACTGCCCTGATATTCGGCCCGATTTAGCAGCTATTTTTGTTTTCTTTAATATATCTGCCGGCTGTCTACGGACCATACTGAAACCCGGATCCTCAAAGAATAACACTTTGTAACAATTCATTTTTCTCAGGATAGTCCGTATTAAAGTGTAAACCCCTGCTTTCTCTACGGAACTGTGCGCCTTTGACGATGAGGTAGCCTACCGTAATCAGGTTTCTTAACTGACACAGTTGCGGGGAAACCAGTGAAGTCTTATACAGCGCTTCTGTTTCTTCAAAACTCAGATCTAAACGGCGCATTGCACGTTCCAGTCTCACATTGGTTCTGACAATACCTACATAATCACTCATTATTTGTTCTAATTCCTTCACGCTTTGTGTAATCAGGATCATTTCTTTCGGTTCAGAAGTACCAAGTGCATTCCAGTCCGGCAGTTCGATTTCTTTAATCGTTTGCTCAGCCAGCTGTAAGTCACCAGACTCAAAGCGCCGGCAGACATCTTCATAGGCTCTGTGCGCAAATACCATCGCTTCCAGCAAGCTATTGCTGGCCAGTCGGTTAGCGCCGTGCAGCCCTGTGCTGCTACATTCTCCACAAGCATATAAATTGAGGATAGAGGTTCTGGCCCAGAGATCTGTTTTGACACCGCCACAGCTATAATGTGCCGCTGGTGCCACCGGTAGCAGTTGTTCGAAAACATCTATGCCAATAGAACGGCATCTTTCATAGATATTCGGGAAATGGCGCATAAACACCTTCCGGTCAATCGGGCTGCAATCCAAATAAACGTGCTGGGTTCCATGTTTTTTCATTTCACTGTCAATCGCCCTGGCAACAATATCTCTGGGTGCAAGGTCTTTGCGGGGATCATATTGTGCCATAAAAGCTTCCCCTTTATGGTTACGGAGTATTCCGCCTTCTCCGCGTACTGCTTCCGTAATCAAAAAAGCGGGAGAGACATCCTGTTCAAAAAGTGCGGTAGGATGAAACTGAATGAATTCCATATTTTCAATCCGGCCTTTTGCTCTGTAGACCATTGCCACGCCGTCACCGGTGGCCACCTTAGGATTGGTAGTGGTCCTATAGGCCTGGCCACAACCACCGGTGGCCAGCAGCGTAATCGGTGCCAGGATCTTTTCAATAGTATTGGTCTGCTGGTTCAGGGCGTAGACCCCATAACAAGCGACGTCTCGGGTGGATTTGGTTACTAGAAAACCCAGATGATGCTGGGTTAATAACTCCATAACATAATAGTGTTGCAGGATCCTGATGTTTTTATATTTCCCCGCTTCTTCAATTAACGCCCGTTCGATTTCCTTGCCGGTAATATCTTTATGGTGTAGTACCCTGAATTCACTGTGACCACCCTCAAGGCCAAGATTATAACCCCCATCATTATTCTTGTCAAATTTTGTCCCGTAGGTAATGATTTCCCGGATCCTTTGTGGGCCTTCACGAACAACTGCCTCTACCGCCTCAGGATTGCAGAGCCCGTCACCGGCAATAAGGGTATCTTCGATATGTTTTTCGAAGCTGTCTTTTTCAAAATCCCAGACACCCGCCACTCCGCCCTGCGCATAATTGGTATTCGTTTCTTCAGAGGAGGACGCTTTGGTAAGAATCAGGATTTCTTTATCCGGGAACCGGCCTGCCATTTTAATGGCATAACTTAGGCCGGCGATACCGGAGCCTATAATCAAAAAATCAGTTGTCATAAATTTATCGTAATAGGTAATAGAGGGTAATAGCGAACGGCAAAATTAATTAATATTCCTGCTACTTGTACAAAAAAAGCAACTGCTCCTTATTTTTCAATAAAAAACAGTTGCTTTTTCTATAATTGTTCAGCTGACGCAGTACCCTTCTTTACTTTGATACTTTCTTTGCTTTTCCAATATAAACAAAATAGTAAATCAGATGGAAGACGACCATGATATAAGAAAAGATCACCAGCCCTGCGTCACCACCTGCTGTATTATAATGATGACAGGCACCCAGAATCGCAAGGGTAATTGTCAGCGCTAAACCGCAGAGGGCTGTTATTTTATAACTCCGGCCATTGTCTCTGCCAGAATCGTCTTTATTCAGATGGCTGCGCTTAATCCCACGGGATAGATACACAT